>JACRDR010000080.1 GCA_016212845.1 Elusimicrobiota bacterium | reverse complement strand
CCACCTGCGCCGCATCGGCACGGGCCCGGCGGCGAGGTCGGAGCGGATGCCCTTGAAGTTCTGGATCGAGACGTCGGCCTTCGCGAAAGAGCGGATGCAGTCGGTGAACCAATCGCCGATGGGCGACTCGCGCTCGCGGCTGCGGCCCAGCGTCGTCGTCGCGGTCGCGATCACGACGCTCAGGCGCCGGTCCGCTTCCGCCTGGTGCTTGGCGACGATCTTCTTCACTTCGGGGTCCTCGCCGACCTCGTCGACCCACAGGTCCAGGAGCTTGTAGGCCGAGCCGACGACCTTGCCGGTATTTTGGTCGATCTCGAGCTCCACGCGGCCGAGCTGGCTCAGATAGGAGCCGGTCTGCACGACCAGGGTCCCGTTTCGGGGGTCCTTCACCGCCTCCTTGATCGGTGTATGCGTGTGCCCCCCGACGATCAAATCGATGCCGGGCACTTCGCCCGCGGTGAACTTGTCGTCTTCGAATACGTGCATGCCGGGCTCGAGGAAGCCCACGTGCGTCGCCGCGATGATCACGGTCGCGCCCTCGGCCTTGAGTTTCGCGACCATGTCGCGCGCTTCGTCGGCCTCGCGCCGGAACTTCATGCCCGCGATGGCGTCCGGGAAGACGAGGTTGCGCATGTTGCGGGTGAGGAGGCCGAAGACGCCGATCTTCACGCCGGCGACCTCTTGGATGAAGTACGGCGTGATGAAATCGGGACGAGAGCCGTCCTCGCGGTAGATGTTCGAGCCGAGCACCTTCGCCTTATGCATGCGCGCGAGGCTCTCGAGCTTCGCCTGGCCGTAGTCGAAATCGTGATTGCCGATCTCGACCGCGTCGTAGCCCAAGGCGTTGAAGCTCTCGACCGCCGCGGCGCCGCCGGACAACGCGGCCTCCGGCGTGCCCTGAAACCAGTCGCCGCCGTCGAGGAGGAGCTTCGGAAGCTTCTCCTTCTTGACGACGTTCGCCATGGCGGCGAAGCCGCCGATCAGGCGCTGGGGGTCCGCGGTGAACCAGGTCGCGGGCTTGGCGAAGATCCAGCCGTGGACGTCGTTGGTGTGATAGACCGCGATCTTGACCGTCTCCGCGGACGCGGGCGCCGCGAGCGACAGCAACAGCAGGAGGGTCTTCATCGGGAGAGCGCCTCGCCCAACAGCTCCGCGGCCTCGGCGGCGTGCCGCGCGGCGTCCGAGAAGCGCCGGTGCAGTCCCCGCAGCTTGATCGACACGACGACGCTGGGGTCCTCGACGGCGGCCTTTTCCGCCTCGCGGCGGACCTGGTCGGTCCGGCCCGCGGCCCTAACCGCGGCCATAGTCTTAGGCAATATTTCGGCGGCCGCGCGGCCGAGCCTTTCCACCGCCTCCGCCAGCTCCTCGGCGCTGCGGCGCGAGGAATGCGCCATCTCCTCGAGCTTGGGGTCCTCGGAGACTCCGTAGCGCACCGCCTCGAGCGCGAGCGCGCGGCCGGCGTTGGCGAAGCGGCCGAGCGCGCGCGAAATCAGGAAAAGATCGCGGCGAAAGCCCTTGGGCGCCGACACGGTCTCGAGGCTCTGCTCGAAGCGGGCGGCCGCCTCGGCGGCGGCTTCGGCGCGCTTGGACGCCTCTTCCGCCGAGGGCCCCTTGGGGTCCTGGAAATGCCGCTCGATCGCGCGGAACTCTTCGACGGCCGCGCGAGCTTGCTCGAGCAGAAGCTGCTTCAGGTCTGGAGTGGGCATGACCGTCGCGTGGACGTCATGCTACCAAAAATCACCGTCGGAGGAGACTCAGGAGGCAGCAGACCTTGCCGTCGGCTTCCCCCTCGCCGATGACGCGCTCGGAAATGAGGGTCAGGCCTTGGTCCTGAAAGCGCTTGGTGAAGCCTTCGCGATGCGCGCGCTCCTTGGGCCCGGCGAAGCCGTGGGCGAGCAGGAGCGAGCCGCCGGGCTTGAGCCAGCCCGCGACTCGCGGGAACGTGGCCTCGAACCCGTCGCGAACCATCGGCTTGTCCAGGTAGTACAGGACGTCCCCCAGCACGATCGCGTCGTAGGAAGTCCCCTCCGGCGGGCTCCAGACCCGGAGGTCGGCCTCGGCGAACGAGGCCTCGGGGCAGCGCTTGCGCGCGCGCTCGAGCGCGACCGAAGAGATATCCACCGCGGTGATCCTCTTGGCGAGCTTGGCGAGGCGTTCGGTGAAAAGCCCCTCGGCGCAACCGACCTCCAAGGCGGTCTCGCAGGGCCCCAGCGCCGCCTGCATGCCGTCGAGGCGCGCGCGCTCGTAGGGCGAGTCGGCGTAGTGGTAGGGGTCCTCGCCGCGCGAGAACACCCGGTCCATCTTGCGGCGCGTCTTGAAGCCGTGCCACCAGATCCGGAGGCCTTTGAGGACGCTCACGCGCGCGCGACCGTCCCGGTCTTGAGCGACTTCAGCCAGAGGGCGAACACCGCCACCCGGAAGAACTGGCCCGCGTCGGCCGGGCCGCCGCCCCGCGAGAGATGGCGGCGGGCGGTGACGAGACGCGACTCGTCGAAGATCAATCCCAGGTCTCGGTCGCGCACGAGGTCGTCGAGGAGGGCGTTCTTCGGATCGCGCACCCACTCTTCCCAGGGGACGATGAAGCCGTGCTTGCGGCGCCACGCGACCGGCTTGGGCAGCCACTTCTCGGCCAGCCGGCGCAGGATGTATTTCCCCTTGAAGCGGCGAAGCTTGAGCCCGGCCGGCAAGTTGAAGGCGAACGAGACGACCGAGCGGTCGAGGAACGGCACGCGGGCCTCGAGGGAGGCGCGCATCGTCGCCTTGTCGACCTTCATGAGGAGCGAGTCGCAGAGCACGGTGCGCAGGTCGTAGGCGAGCGCCTGCGACAGCGAGTGCGGCTCGTCGGCCTGCCGCAGCCAGTCGAGGGGCTCGGGGCGCTCGGCGTCGGCCAGGAAATCGGCGCGGCAGACGGCGCGGGCGACCTCGTCGCGGACGTGCGCGTTGGCGTCCGCCGAGTAGCCGACGGTCTCGAGCGGCAGGCCCTCGAAGAGCC
This sequence comes from Elusimicrobiota bacterium, assembly GCA_016212845.1. Taxonomy (GTDB): domain Bacteria; phylum Elusimicrobiota; class Elusimicrobia; order UBA1565; family JACRDR01; genus JACRDR01. Next base: position 7,567 of record JACRDR010000080.1, on the reverse strand, counting down.
GGCCCTTGCCCATGTGACGCGCGACGGAGGAGGCGACGGCGCGGCTCCAGTCGGGCAGGCGCAGCAGATGTTCGGACAAATAGGCGGCCTTGTAGCGGCCGTAGCCCGCGAAGAGCTCGTCCGCCCCTTCGCCGGTGAGCACGACCTTCACCTGCTCGCGGGCGAAGCGGGAAAGCAGCAGCGTGGGCAGGATCGCGGAGTCGGAGATCGGCTCATCCAACGCCTGCGCCAAATCCTCCATCCGGTCCAAGACGCTCGCGGGCAGCACGAGCTCGTGGTGGTCGGTGCCGAGGTGGCGCGCGACCTCGCGGGCGTGGGCGCTCTCGTCGAGGCCCGCGCGCGCGCCGGAGAATCCGATCGAAAACGTCTTCACCGTCTTGCCGGCCTCCTGCGTCATGAGCGCCGTGACGACGCTCGAGTCCACTCCGCCGGAGAGGAACGCGCCCACGGGCACGTCGGCCAAGAGCTGCCCCTTCACCGAAGCACGCAGCAGGCTCTCGAGGCGCTCGAGCGCCTCCTCGGGGTCCATGCGCGCGGGCGCCTCGGCGGGCACCGAGAGCTCCCAGTAGCGCTCGAGCCGCAGCCCTTCGGGTCCCGCGCGCAGGAGATGCCCGGGCGGGAGCTTCGCGACGCTGGCGAGCGCCGTCCGGGGCGCGTGCACGATGCCGTACGCGAGATAATCCAGCACCGCGGCGGGGTCGACCTGGGCGGGGACGCCCGCGGCGACCAGCGCGCGCAGCTCGGAGGCGAAATAGAGCGTGTCGCCGACCAGCGCGTAGTAGACCGGCTTCACGCCGATCGGGTCGCGCGCGAGGATCAGCTCCCGGTTCTTGCCGTCCCAAAGCGCGACGGCAAACATGCCCTCGAGGCGGTCGAACGCCTCAAGGCCCTCGCGGGCGTAGAGCTGGAGTATCGTCTCGGTGTCGGAGCGCGTCCTAAAGCGGGCGCCTTTCGATTCGAGCTCGGCCTTGAGCTGAGGATGATTGTAGATCTCCCCGTTGAAGACTCCGACCAGGCGCTCGTCCGGGCCGTGCATCGGCTGATGTCCGCCCGACAAGTCGAGGATGGACAGCCGCCGGAAGCCGAGCGCGACCGGGCCCGAAGCCCACTCGCCCTCGTCGTCGGGGCCGCGGTGAACGAGGGCGGCGCGCATCGCGCGCACCGGTTCGAGGGAGGCGGGGCCTCCGTCCAGTCTAAAAAGGCCGGCGATACCGCACATTCGGGAGTTGGGGCTTCGTGAGCTCCGCGAGCCGGCGGGAGTCCTGCCAGGATTCCGCCGTCGCGAAATAGGCGTAGGTCGTCTTCCCGCGCGCGTTGTCTTGAATCTCGCGCAGCTCGGCGTCCGTGTAGCGGTGGCCTCGCGAAGGCTTGCGGCCCGGCGCGCCGCCGCGAAGGCGGAAGTAGTTCACGGTGCCCGCGGCCGGCGACGCGACGAGCGGGTCGACGGCGTGCACGAGCTTGAGATCGCGGCAGACGCGTCCGATCAGGTCGCGCTCCCAGCCGCGCGCGGGCTGCCAGGCGAAAAGGGCCCCGCCGCGGTCGGCGCGCTTGATGAACTCGTAGAAGTAGCGCAGGTGGTCCGCCTGCGGGTAGAAGGTCGCGGGCGTCTCGAAAACGACGAAGGAAGCGTCGAGCGCGTGCGCGACGGCGGACGTGCGCTCCCAAGCGGTCTCGACCGCGTGCGTCTGGCGGAAATCGTTTTCCACGACGACGGGATCGCAGACGACCGAGAACACGAAGTCGCGCGGCGCCTCGGCGCGCCACCGGGCCGGGGTTTCGGCCTTTCGGGGAAGCGGGGAAGAAAACGAGCCGACCTCCATGGTGTCGAGCGCGTCGAAATAGGAGGCTCGTCCGACGGGGAAAGAACAGCAGCCCGCCCGCAGCAGGCTCATAGGTCGGTCGGCAGGAGCGTGCGCCCGGCCCTCGCCGGACGCTTGCCGCCCGGCCGCGCGTTTTTCAGGAAGCGCGCGATCCGCTCCACCGCCTCTTCGATCTTCCGCTCGTCGTCGACGAACGCGAAGCGAACGTAGCCCTCGCCGTGCGGGCCGAAGCCCACGCCCGGGGCCAAGGCGACCCCCTCTTCCAGCAAGAGCGACTCGCAGAACGCGAACGAGCCCGCCTTCCGGAAGGGCTCGGGGAGCCGGGCCCACAAGTACATCGTGGCGCGCGGGGCCTCCACCGGCCAGCCGGCCTTAATCAACGCGGCGACCAGGGTATCGCGGCGCTGCATGTAGATCTCGCGCATCTGCAGGACGTAGTCCTGCGAGGAGTTCAGCGCCACGGTCGCCGCGGCCTGCACGAAGCCCGGGATGCCGTAATCGAGGAACGACTTGAACTTGCCGAGGTTGGCGATGATCTCCGCGTTGCCGACGACGAAGGCCACGCGCCAGCCCGCCATCGAGTACGACTTCGAAAACGAGTGAAACTCGACGCCGCGCTCCTTGGCGCCCGGGACCTGCAGGAAAGACGGCGCGCAGTAGCGCTCAAAGGTGATCTCCGAGTACGGGTTATCGTGCACGACGATCGCGCCGTGCTTCTTGGAGAACGCGATCGCCCGCTCGAAGAGCCGGGGGTCCTTGAGCACGGCGCCCGTCGGGTTGTTCGGGTAGTTGAGCACCAGGACCTTCGCCTTCTTGGCGACGGAAGCCGGGATCGCGGAGAACTCGGGCAAAAAACCGTTCTCCTCGGTGAGCGGCATGAGGTGCACCTTCGCGCCGGTCAGCAGCGTGCCGTTGTAGTGCACCGGATAGCACGGGCTCGGGACCAGCGCGACGTCGGAGGGCTCGAGATAGGCGAAGAAGAGATGCGCCAGCCCTTCCTTCGAGCCGACGAGCGGCAGGACCTCGGTCTCCGAGTCGAGCGTCACGCCGAAACGCCGGAAGTACCAGCCCGCGATCGCTTTTCGAAGCTCCTGGGAGCCTTTCGTCGTCGGGTAGCGGTGCGTGGCGGGGTCGGAGCGGACCGCGTCGCAGAGGGCGTCCACCACGTGCACCGGCGTCGGCCGGTCGGGGTTGCCCATGCCGAGGTCGATGAGGGTGTGCCCGCGCTTTCGGGCCTCCTCCTTGACGGCGTTGAGCTTCACGAACAGGTACGGAGGCAGGCGGGAGAGCGTCTTCGAGCAGGCGGGAAGCCGGCTCATGCGAACAAGTCGAAAGCGGGCTCGCGGCGCGGACGGCTGATCGTCTCCGGCAGGAAGCGCGAGTAGCGCATGAGCAGCCAGGCCAGCCCCAGACAGGCGGCGCCGTAGGCGAGTTCGAATACGCCGTAGCGCAGCCACTGCGCCTGCGTCACGAACGCCCACTTCTCGGGGGCGTAGAGGTTCGCCTCGGGCTCCCCGGGGCCGAGGGTATCCCAGAGGCCTTTGAGCAGGACGATCGCCCCCCACACCCCGAAGATGCGGGCGGGGATGCGGGCGAGTCCGCGGATCTTGATCGTTTCGGTTGCCGGTTCCTTCATTAAAGGTACGGCGCGCCCCCGAAGGGGCGCGCCGTTGGCCTCCGCGACTGCGTACGGATCAGCGCTTGGAGTACTGGAACCGCTTGCGCGCCTTGGGTTGACCCGACTTCTTGCGCTCGACCATGCGGTCGTCGCGAGTCAGAAAGCCCTGCACGCGCATCTGCTTCTTGAGCTTCTCGTCGAGCTTCGCCAGCGCGCGGGCGATTCCGTGCCGGATCGCGCCCGCCTGACCGGTGATGCCGCCGCCGACGACCTTGCAGGTGACGTTGAAGCCGCCCGCCCCATCCGCCTTCAGCGGGGAGAGGACGTCGTAAAGATGGCGCTCCTGGCCGTGGAAGTACTGCTCCGCCGGCTTCGCGTTGACGGTGACCTTGCCGTCGCCCTGCGGCAGGAGCCGCACCTGGGCGATCGAGGTCTTTCTGCGGCCGGTGGCCCAGATGAGATCGTTGTTCTTAGCCATTGTTCTTCGTTCCTTCCTTCGCCGAGGCGACGAGCGCCGCGTGCGGGTTTTCCGCTCCCGGGTAGACCTTCAGCCGCTTGAGCTGGGGTCCGCGCAGGCGGTTGACCTGCAGCATCCGCTTCACGGCGAGCATGACGATCTTGCGGGGATCGCGCTCCATCTGGAGCTTGATCGGCGTGACCTTCGCGCCCTTCGCGTAGCCGGAGTGAGAGAAATAGAATTTCTGCTCGATCTTGTTGCCGGTAAGCTTCACCTTCGCCGCGTTGGTGACGACGACGAAGTCGCCGCAATCCACCGAGGGAGTGAAGAAGCGCTTATGCTTGCCGCGGAGCCACTCCGCCGCCTGCGTAGCGATGCGCCCGAGCACCTTGCCGTCGGCATCGATGTGATGCCACTTGCGGTTGTCCTGAGCGAACTTCGAATCGATCTGAAACGTATTCTGACCCATAGGCGCTAAGGATACTAAATTTCGTCGTCGGTGGGAAAGGATTTTGACTCCGGCATTCGCGCCGATCTCATCGCCTTCTTGAGGACTTCAGCCACAACTCAACATACCCCTGGCTTATCATGCCGTTAGTATTAGGAGGAACTGCGGTCGAGTCGACAGTCTTATTCGTAAAAATGCTGAATGAGGTCACTGGCCTCGACATATTTCTTACTACGGTTCCGATGCTGTGATTGCCAGCGTAGTCGCCCGGATTACAACACCACGCTGTCGGATGAGTATACGCAACCGCCGCAACAGTCGTCGATGCAGCCCAAACCTGCTCGAACTCAAAGTCTCCGATATTCGCTTCGTTGGCGAGAATCTGATAGCCGTAAGCGTTGCCATTCAGCAGCGCAGCCGGAGCCGTAAAATTCAAAGTCGTCACGCCGCCGCCCCAATTCGTGAACGAACCACCCCGGTAGTTGCTATTGGTCTGCTTAGCCAGATCGTCGTTGAAGTACAGCATGTAGTGAACCGCATTAGTGGAAATCAAATTAAAATGGACTCGCCACGTCGCCATCCCGAAATCAGTCGCCAGACCGGCGAGATCCGCTGTAGAGAACGTAATAGTTGCGATTCCTACCGCTGGATTCGTGAAGACCCGAGAGGCGATTAGTATCTCGATATTTGTGTTTCCAAATATCGTCGTCGTCGACTGCAGCGTTGATGTCCATGAACCGGCCGACGTGTTAGCGCCGCTCACGACGTTATTTCCAGCATTAACGAAGTCCCCATGCGATGCGGTCGTGCTCGTGGACCCATCCGCCCACTGAACCAGCCCCCCAGAAGTAAGTGTGAGCAAACCTCCATTTAGAATTTTCACGCCGCTGGAAGCAGTCAGAGCGTAGGTAGCCGCCCCTGGAGTGGCGGTGAACGTACTCTTTAGCGCCCCAGAACCGAACTGAGCAGCTCCAACAACATCCAGCGGAGCAGCCGGATTCGACGTTCGAATTCCGACGTTTCCCCCACTCGCGACGAGAGTCGAACTTCCCACGCTGAATGCATTTCCTTGTACAGTTGCGCTTCCGGCCACGATCTCTTGCCCGGAAATACTGGCATAGCCGGAGATTAATGAGTTCCCCGCAATAGTGGCGTTGCCCAGAACCCCGGCATTTCCGCTCAATGTCAGGCTCGATGCCGTAACGGAGCCGGCCACCCCCAAATTGCCCCCGACGTTAAAATCGCCAAGGCTGGCCTGCGCATAGGCCGAGGCCCCCAGCACCTGCCGCGGCGACTGCTCATCGGCGTCACCGGCAACCTGAATTCCCAGAAAGTACGGCTGAAGAAACGACAGCCCGTCCAACGCCGTCACAGTGCCGAGCGTGACGTTAAAGAGACCGCTTGAAAGCGTGACGGCCTGACTCTCCGTCCAAATTGCTGATCCGACAGAAGCAGTGGAGCTTGTATAAAGCCGAAATGTGATCGTCTGACTGCCGGTTAGCGGAGCTCCGGAAGAATCAACGAGCCTGCCCTGAACGTTGAGATACTTGCTACTCGCAGATGCGGGTGCAGGCAGGCACATGGAAAGATTTAGCAACCCGACGACCATCCAAAGACTCTTGGAATTTTTCATGATCCTCCACAGACACCACCGGCGAAATCCACAATTCATCTCAGATCAGCGAGCACCCCAGACTACGCCTCAGCCGATGAAAGCTGCCGTTCAGGCAGCCGAAGCAAAGAAGCCGCCTCTAACTCGCACTCCGCTAATCCAGTCCAAGAAACATCGCAATGATGAGGATTGCTCGGCGGTCGTCCGCCTGCGAATCCGTGCCGATTCGAATTCTCTCCATGATTTGTCGCAACTCCTGCGCCAGGCCCACCCGGACGTCTGCCGACAGCTTTGTAGTATCGATTAAGCCATTGGGCACATGCGCTCTGGCTACATCCGGGTGAGTTCGATATGCCGATTCGATCTGCATGCTCCGCTCTTTCCCAGGGCCGGGCACTTCAGAAGGCACGCGAGGGGCTTGCCCGCTCGAATTGGGCATCTTCAAGGGAGAAATTACGGGAGTTCCATTGAACTCCGGCTTTCGCCTACCACTTTCCTCCGCCCGCAGGATTCCCGCCATAAGCAGTCCGAAGGCCAAAACCACAACTCTATCTAGCCGCATGATGTCCTCCCCGAAAACCACCGACTCTCATCTCTAAGCTCCTTGGGACAATCTTGGAATTCACTCCGTCCTCGATCTTCGTAGGCCCACTCGGTGCCCGTCGCGATCGCTGCGGTGGCACATTATGAAGTCTGCTCGAAGTCATGCGGGGTCGTCACTCGGTGTCCATCCAGCCTCGATTCTCTCAATGAGAAGCGTGTCGTTCCAAACACTAAGAATTGGCAGCTTCCGCTGCTCTTGGGTAATTTCTCCCACCTTCCATTCTTTCTTCCCGTCCCAAAACCACCAAGTCGATACCTTCTTCGTACTGGGATCAGGCAAACCGTTTCGGAAGATTGGGTACTCGGAATTGTGTTCAGCAATTTGCTCATTTGAGACAACAGTCAAAATGCCGCGCCCCACGGCCGCACGGACGGGGAAAAACGTGGAAAAGCGGACGGGGCCTGCAGCGACCTTGGAAAAACTCTGAGGCCGCCGCTCAACTAGCATTTCAAAGACTCGCAACAGCCCGCCCATGGTTGGATGCTGGTGGGTGTACTGAGCATATGCCAAGCCGCGCCTCGTCTTAATTTCAAGAATATCTCCAAGCTTAGCACCCACGGACATTCTATGGCCCCGGATATCCACTCTCGCGTAGAAGAGTCTGACCGCGCCTGATGGCTTGCTCATAAACAGGGTTGCGTGGCGAAATGCTGTTGATCTTGTTAAGCAACGTTCCCCCGTTTTTTCCAAGTCCGTAGCGCTCAATGAGAACTTGCTCTGCTGCTCTCGCATCGCTTCGGGATAGCCCCTGGAGACCTGGGATCGGTTGAATCTCAATTCCTTTTGCTGCGATTTGCTTTGCAGCGCGTTGTTCGAAGTTTTGAGTTATCCCAATATAGTTCACCTCACTGGAGGTGTTCACCGATCCGACGTTCCCCCCGTTTCTATACCAATCTGAACGGGAGCTTCCGGACGGTTGACCCTCTCCCGAATTCTAGGCCAAAAGCTGGTTTAGATTTTTAGCTGTTTGAAGTCCCGAATTTATATTCCTAGCGAACTCTGACGGTG
>JACRDR010000079.1 GCA_016212845.1 Elusimicrobiota bacterium | reverse complement strand
GGCCTTGCCCGTCGAGGAAGCGCGCCGTCCGGCGAGCGCGGCGCGCACGGAGCCGCGCATCGCCCGCGCCTTGCCGAGCGACTCGAAAGCCGACGACGCGGCCTTCCCGCGAGCCGCCGACTCGGCGAGCATGCCCGGAGTCAATTTGGGGACAGTCCCCAAATTGACTCCGCGGCCGAAGGACGCGGAGGAATGCCCGGCGCCGCGCGAGCCGCCGAGGCGCTCGAAGCCGCCCAGTCCTTCCTCGTCGGAAGACCCGCCGTCGAACCCCGCGCCCCCGCCCTCTTCCTCGCCGACGGCGCCGGCTTCCGCATCTTCGAGATCGGCCTTCGCTTCGGCGGAGAGAGGGGTGCCGGCGGCCGCGCCGGCGGCGGCGGCCCGCACGAGGGCGGACGCGGCGCCGTTCGGCGCGTCCTTGAGCTCGTCCGCCGTCACGAAGCCGACGGCGTCCGCGCGAGCGCTTTCCTCCTCGGTCCGACCCGCCTCGCCGCGAGCTTCGAGCCGCCGGTACGCCTCCAACTGCGACTCGGTCTCGGCCCGGGCCGACGCGTGGCGGCGCCGCGAGTCGAGCCGGCCGAGGACGGCGGAGCCGACGGTCACGACCACGAGGAAAACCGGGATCGCGGACTCGAGGATCCGGGACAGTCCGAACAGGAACGCGCCGCCGCGGCGCTCCTTCTTTTCGGCCCGCTCGCGCAGGGCCGGAATCTCGGGGGAGGAAGTGAGCTGGTTCATGCCTTCAGGGTAGCCGGGCCGGAGCGGGAGGGCCAATTGACGTTCGATTTCCAAAAAATACACGTGAAATCCGTCATTTTTCGCCTTCGTGAGCATCCGATTGACGTCCCGGTGAATCACGGCATCCTCCGCAAAACGAGGCGCTTCGCGCGGCGGGAGCGATTATTTGGGCGTGCCGGCTTCGAATGCCTCAGGGCGCCGAAGAGCTTGGCGGCGGGGGAGCCGGCGGCGCCGAACAGGTCCCGCAGCGCGTCGGGGCGGGCGGCCGGCGCATCCTCGATCGCGGGCGCGGCGGCGATCGCCGGCGGCGCCTTGGCCTGGACATCGTTTAGCGAGTCCTTGAGCTCGGCCGTCCGCACGAAGCCGAGCGCGTCGGGCCGCTCGACGGGAGGCTCGACGGGCTCGTTGCGCAGCTTCGCCGCGTCGAAGTACGCGTGGAGCGCTTCGACGGTCTCCCGCTCACGGAGCGCGGCTTGCCTGTGGTTCTGAAGGATCGCGCTTCCCGCGAGGCCTCCCGCGAGAACGGCGATCAGGACGGGACCGGCGTGGAAGGCGTGGGCGAGGAGGATGCGGCCGCTCGAGTTTTCCATGCCGCCAGGGTAGCGGCGGCGCCGCGAGGGCGCCAAATCAAGAAAGATTTCCCGATTCGCGCTTCAAAACACGGCGTTTTCGCGGCGAACGGGGGAGCGCGGAAAATCCCGGTGACTAATCGTGCTTCGGAGGCGCGAGCAGGTCTTTGACGGACTGCTGGAGCTCGGCGGGATCGATCGGCTTCTTCAGGTAGCGGACGTTGCGCGAGACGGGCACCTTCATCACCTGCACCGACAGCGGCATCGAGCTCAGAAACAGGACCGGCACCGTCTGCAGCGGCTGATTCGCGCGCAGGCGGTCGAACACGACGTCGCCGCCGCCGCCGGGCATCTCGAAGTCGAGCACGATAAGGTCGGGCCAGAGCTGCGCGGCCTTCTGCGTGCCCTGCAGGCCGTCGAGCGCGGACTCGACGGAGTGGCCGAACGACGTCAGCAGCGCGGTGAGGATATCGTGGATCTGCTGGTCGTCGTCGATGAGGAGGATCTTGGCCATGGGTCGATTCTAGGACACGGGCGGCTTCGGCGGCAAATTAAACGAGAAGGTCGAGCCCTTCCGGAACTCGCTCTCGACGGCGATCCGTCCGCCGTGGGCCTCGACGATGCGGCGGCAGATCGTGAGACCCAGGCCGGTGCCTTTCACGCGCGCCTCGTTCTTCGTCTCTTCCACTTGGAAGAACTTCGTGAACATGGACGCGAGCTTGTCCTTCGGAATGCCGACGCCGGTGTCCTTCACGCTCACCACCACGCCGCCGTCCGGCCCCTTCTTCACGCCGATCGCGATCGTGCCGCCCTTCGGGGTGAACTTGAGGGCGTTCGAGACGAGGTTCGTGACGACGCGGTGGATCTGGTCGGAGTCGGCCTGGACCTCCGGGGCGCCGTCCTCGACCTCGGAGACGAGCTGCACCTCGTATTTGTCGGCCAGGACCGAGAGGAGGTCGCGCGTGGAGCTCGCGACGCGGCCGACGTCGAGCGGCATGAAGTCGAACTCCATCTTGCCCGCTTCCATGCGCGAGAGGTCGAGGATGTCGTCGATCATGCGCGCGAGGCGGCCGGAGCTCTGCGTCATCGCCTCGAGCTGCTGCTTCTGCTTGTCGGTGACCGGGCCGGAAAGCCCCATCGCGATGACGCGCGCGTAGCCGTCGATCGAGGCGAGCGGGCTCTTGAGGTCGTGCGTGACCGACTCGAGGAAGCGCTTCTTCATCTCCTCGAGCTCCGCGAGCTTCTGGCCCATCGAGTTGAACTCGGCCGAAAGCTGGCCGATCTCGTCGGCGCGCTGCGTCATGACCTGATACGATAGCTCGCCCGCGCCGATGTGGCGCGCGGCGTCGGTCAGCTTGCGCAGCGTGCGGTTCACGTCGGACGCGAGCCACGCCGCGCCGAGCAGGCCGACGACGAGGCACGCCGCTCCGATCGCGAGCTGGCGGCGCATGGAGGCTCCCAGCGCCGCGGCGGCGTTCGGCTCGTAGACGGCGCGCAGCGCGGTCTTCGTCCCGCCCGCGCGCGAAGGGAACACGAACTCGAGCCGGTCGACGCCGCCCTCGCGGTACGACGCCGCGAACCGGTCGAGCGCGACGGCCGCGGCCTGCGAGCGCTCGTCGGTCAGAAAGCGGGATTCGCCGCCTTTGCGGTCGCGGCTGTCGAAGAGGACCTTACCTTCGCCGCCCAGGAGCACCGCGTACGCGAGCTTCGGGTCGGCGGGCGCCGAGTCCACGGCGGCGGCGAGCGACGCGGCG
>JACRDR010000083.1 GCA_016212845.1 Elusimicrobiota bacterium | reverse complement strand
GACCGCCGACATCGTGGCGTACCTTAGGACGAAACTTGGGGCAGAGGCCGAGTCCCACGCCGCCCGTTAGCGTCCGCCGCCGGGAACCCGCCGCCATCGTCGCCGGCGTCCTCGCCGGCGACGTCGCGTGCGCCGGCCGCGCCCTCTCGATCGTCATCGACGAGCGCGCGGGCTACGAGGAGCTTTCCCGGTCGTTCTTCGTCCACGCCGGCAAGGCGCACAAGATCGGCGTCAGCGGGCCTCCCGGCTCGGGCAAGTCCAGCCTGATCAATCGCCTCGTCGCGCAGTACCGCAAGGCGGGAGAGCGGATCGGGATCCTCGCGGTCGACCCCACGAGCCCTTTTACGGGCGGCGCCTTCCTCGGCGACCGGCTGCGCGTGCAGCAGCACGCGATGGACTCGGGCGTGTTCTTCCGGAGCCTCGGCTCGCGCGGGACCATCGGCGGGCTCACCAGCACCATCTTCTCCGCGATCCACGTCCTCGAGGCGTGGGGCTGCGAGCGCATCCTTCTCGAGACCGTCGGCACCGGCCAAGACGAGGTCGAGATCGCCCACGTCGCCGACACCGTCCTGTACGTCACGACGCCCTCCTTGGGCGACGAGATCCAGGCGATGAAGGCGGGCGCGATGGAAGCCGCCGACGTGCTCGTCCTCAACAAGTCGGACCTCGCCGAGAAGGACAAGGCGCTCGCCGCGCTCCAGGAGGCCCTGGGCCTCGGCGGCCGCGAGACGGCGGGCTGGACGGTGAAGGTCGTGGCCGCCTCCGCCGCCAAGAGCGACGGCATCGGCGAACTCGTCGCGGCGGTCGACGAACATCGAGCCTGGCTCAAGAGCTCGGGTCGGGACCGCGCCCGCGCGAAGGACCAGCTCCGCATGGAGCTCTCGCTCCTGGTCGCCCGGCGCGTGACTCAGAACGCGCTCGGCTCGATCTCCGAAAGCCAGCTGGAAGACCTGCTGTCGCGCCGGACCGACCCCGTGACCCTAGGGGCGCACCTCGCGGCGTCTCCGAGGCTCGACCGCTCGATGGATCACGTCGGCGTCGCCGTGGAGGACATCAAGACGGCCGTTCGGTTTTATCAGGACAGTCTCGGGCTCGAGATCGTTCACGAAGAGACGGTGCCCCTGCAGAAAGTCCGCGTGGTATTCCTCGCGGCGCCCGGCGCCGGCCCCGGAGAGTGCCAGGTGGAGCTGCTGGAGCCCACCGCCGACGACGGCGCCGTCGCCCAGTTTCTGGACAAGCGCGGGCCCGGCATCCATCACATCGCGTTCCACACCCGCGACATGAAGGGCGAATTCGACCGTCTGACCAAGGCAGGCACGCCTCCCTTGGACGTGAACCCGCGCCCCGGCTCGCGCGGACACCAAGTTTGTTTCCTGCATCCCAAGCACGCGCACGGCGTGCTCGTGGAGCTGGTAGGATAACCCCATGGCAAGACCGAAACGCGAACCCCATCTCATCAGCGACAAGACCGCGGCGCTTCTAAAGCGGTCGGAACTCGCCCGCCAAGGCGGCGGCCCCGATCGCCTCGAGGCGCAGAAGGCGCAAGGCAAGCTCACCGCGCGCGAGCGGCTGGATCTTCTGCTCGACGATGATTCTTTTGAAGAAGTTGGCCTCCTGGTCGAGAAGCGCGCCACCGAGTTCGGCCTCGGCTCCCGATATCTCGCCGCCGACGGCGTCGTCACCGGCCTCGGTCGCATCAACGGCCGCGCCGTCTGCGTCTTCTCCCAGGACTTCACCGTCATGGGCGGCTCGCTCGGCCTCGCCCACGCGAAGAAGATCTGCGCCCTGCTCGACCTCGCCGAGGAAAGCGGCGTCCCGGTCATCGGACTGTGCGACTCCGGCGGCGCGCGCATCCAGGAAGGCGTCGAGTCCTTGGGCGGTTACGCCGAAATCTTTTATAGAAACGTCAGGCTTTCCGGACGCGTCCCGCAGATTTCGGCGATCCTGGGTCCCTGCGCCGGCGGCGCCGTCTATTCTCCCGCCATCACGGATTTCGTCTTCATGGTGGAAGGCACCAGCCACATGTTCATCACCGGCCCCGAGGTCGTCAAGGCGGCGACCGGCGAGGTCACGACTTTCGACGAGCTGGGCGGCGCGCGCACGCACTCCAGCCGCTCGGGCGTCTCGCACTTCACCGCCGGCTCCGAGCAGGACTGCTTCCGTCAGATCCGCGAGCTCATGCAGTACGTGCCGCAGAGCTGCTTCGAAGCGCCGGCCCAGGTCATCCCGACCGACGACCCGAAGCGCTCGAGCCCGATGCTCGGCAAGATCTCCGAGATGGAGGCGAAGAAGCCGTACTCCGTCCACGACGTCATCTGGGAGATCGCCGACGGCCACTCGTTCTTCGAGGTGCACCGCGACTTCGCCCCGAACATCGTGGTCGGCTTCGTGCGCTTGGGCGGCGAGTCGGTCGGCGTCGTCGCCAACAACCCGCGGCACCTCTCCGGCGCGCTCGACATCGCCGCCTCCGAAAAGGGCGCCCGCTTCGTCCGCTTTTGCGACTCCTTCAACATCCCTCTGCTGACCCTCGTCGACGTCCCGGGCTACTGGCCCGGCGTCGAGCAGGAGCACGGCGGCATCATCCGCAAGGGCGCCAAGCTCCTTTACGCCTTCGCCGAAGCCACCGTGCCGAAGGTGACCGTCGTCCTGCGCAAGGCTTACGGCGGCGCCTACGACGTGATGAGCTCCAAACACGTACGGGGCGACTTCAACTACGCCTGGCCGTGCGCCGAGATCGCGGTGATGGGCCCCCAGGGCGCCGTCGACATCCTCTTCAAGCGCGAGATCAAGGAAGCCAAGGACCCGGCGAAGAAGCGCGCGGAACTCATCGAGGACTACACCCGCAACTTCGCCAACCCGTACCTCGCCGCCCAGCGCGGCTACATCGACGAGGTCATCCCCGCCGCCGACACGCGCGCGAAGGTGGTGGCCGCCTTCCAGTTCCTCAAGCACAAGAAGGTCGAGCCCGTCGCCAAAAAGCACGGCAACATCCCGCTGTAGGCCCCGGCGCCGACGGACTCCGAGCGCCGAGTTCCGCCGTTCTCCGGTCACTTGGCTTAAGCCAAATGACCACTGCTTTACTTCGGAGGAGAGCCTGCCCGGCGTCTACTTGGCTTAAGCCAAGTGACCACTGCGCTCCTCCGGAGGGGCGCCTGCCCGGCGTTTACTTGGCTTAAGCCAAATGACCACTTCGCTCCGCCTTCGAAGGCCTGGGCCGGGGCCTCGCCCCCTACCCATATATACGAATGAGACGCGAAAAAGTTCCCTTTGAAATGAAAAATACCGGCCGATCGTAAAGAAGATGCCCGAGCCGCACATGGGTACCTCGTGATCCGAATAAGCACGCGGCGCGCGCTGTTGTCCGGCGTAGCGACCTTTTGTCTGGCCTTGCCCTTGGCGGCCTTCGTCGGGCGTTCGCGCTTCTACCGCGGGCCCGCCGTGGAGCCCGTGGCCTGGAACCCCGCCGTCTCACGGGACGCGATCGTCGCCGAAGCCCGAAAGCTCGTCGGGGTGTGGTACGACCCGGTACAGGGCGGGTTCGGCAACCTGGGGGGGCGGCTCGGCCTGATCGTCTGCATGGACGTCCCGGTCATCGCCTACCGCAACGCGGGGACGTCGATCCGCCGCCTGCTGGAGGCCGACTATCGCGCGCATCCCGGCCGCTATTCCTCGCGCGACGGGAGCCCGCGGGATCCGTACTTCGACCGCCGCGCCCGGAACCTTCATACGTACTGCCGGGAGAACGGCTGCCTCGATCTGGCCGGACCACCGAAGCCGGCGGACGTGGTCTTCCTGAGCCGCGGCGAAACGGCCCCGATCACGCACATCGTGCTGGTGAGCGGCGTCGAGCCGTCGGGGCGCTACTCGGTGATCGAGGCCTCGCGGGACGAGTGGTACGTGACGCGCGAGGAGCCGGGCGAGGCGGTCTTCCGCCGCGGCTGGACCTTTCGCGGCTTCGGCCGTCCCTTGAGTCGATCCACCCCGCAATGACACGTGCTGTCGTCGCGGCCCTTGGTCATTTGGCTTAAACCCAATGACCACGGCCCCGCGAGGCCAGGCATGGTCGCTTGGCTTAAACCCAATGACCACGGCCACGCGAGGCCAGGCATGGTCGCTTGGCTTAAACCCGATGACCACGGCCACGCGAGGCCAGGCATGGTCACTTGGCTTAAACCCAATGACCACGGCCCCGCGAGGCCAGGCATGGTCGCTTGGCTTAAGCCAAGTAACCACGGCAGGTTGCCCAGGCGGGCTCCCAAAATCCTAGAATAGGCGCAACCCAAGGGGGAATTTCCATGGCACGCAAAAAGATCACCGTCGTCGGCGCCGGCTTCGTCGGTTCCACCTGCGCTCAGCGCCTCGCCGAGATGGAGCTCGGAGACGTCGTCCTCATCGACATCCCGCAGACCGAGGGCATGCCCGCCGGCAAGGCGCTCGACATCATGGAGTCGGGCCCCATTTACGGCTACGACTCGAAGGTCACCGGCGCGACGTCCTACGAGACGACCGCCGGCTCCGACGTGGTCGTCATCACCGCCGGCATCCCGCGCAAGCCGGGCATGAGCCGCGACGACTTGCTGAACACCAACGCCGGCATCGTGAAGGCCGTCACCGAGCAGGTGGTCCGCTACTCGCCCAACACGATCCTCATCATCGTCTCCAATCCGCTGGACGCCATGTGCCTCGTCGCGCTGCGGACCTCGGGCTTCCCGAAGCACCGCGTGCTCGGCATGGCCGGCGTGCTCGACAGCGCCCGCATGCGCACGTTCATTGCCGAGGCGCTCAACGTCTCGATGGAGAACGTCCACGCGATGGTGCTCGGCGGCCACGGCGACACGATGGTCCCGCTGCCCCGGTTCTCCACCGTCGCCGGCATCCCGATCACCGAGCTTCTCCCGAAGGAGAAGATCGCCGCGATCAACCAGCGCACGCGCGACGGCGGCGCGGAGATCGTGAAGCTGCTCAAGACCGGCTCCGCCTACTACGCGCCGTCGGCGTCGGCGGCCGAGATGGTCGAGGCGATCCTCAAAGACAAGAACAAGATCCTGCCCGCCGCGGTTTATCTCGAGGGCGAGTACGGCATCGACGGCGTGTTCGTCGGCGTGCCCTGCAAGCTCGGCACGCGCGGCCTCGTCGAGGTCCTCCAGCTCAACCTCTCGGTCGACGAGCGGATCGAGCTGCAGAAGTCGGCCTCGGCCGTCCGCGAGCTCTCGGCGGCGCTGAAATGATCCACGAGGTGTTGCTGGCGATCGACGTCGGCAACACCAACGTCACCGTTGGGGCGTTCCAGGGCGAGAAGCTCCTTAACCTCTGGCGCCTCGGCACCGACCCGAAGAAGACCGCGGACGAGTACGGCGCGGCTCTTCGGGCGGTGGTGGGCCTCAACGGCTCCGGGACGTCCAAGGTCGTGGGAGTCGTCTACGGCAGCGTCGTTCCGGCGCTCAATCCGGCGTTCGAGGGCGCGGCCAAGCGCTACTTCGGCGTCGACGCGGTGGCGGTGACTCCCGAGTCTCCGGTCGGCATCGCCCTGAAAGTCGACCAGCCGGGCGAGGTCGGAGCGGACCGCATCCTCAACGCGCTGGCGGCGATCGAACTCGTCGGCGCTCCGGCGATCGTCATCGACTTCGGCACCGCCACGACCTTCGACTGCATCTCGGCCAAGGGGGAATATCTCGGCGGCGCGATCCTGCTCGGCCCGAAGATGCAGGCCGCGGCGCTCGCGCGCTGCACCGCGAAGCTGCCCGAGGTCGACGTCGTGAAGCCCAAGAAGATCATCGGCACGACGACCGTCGGCTGCATCCAGGCCGGACTCTACCACGGCTACCTGGGCATGCTCGAGCGCGTCCTCGAGGGAAGCCTCGAAGAGATGAAGCCGGCCGCGCGCGGCAAAAAGATCCACGTGATCGCGACCGGCGGTCTCGCGCCCCTTTTCATGCACGATCTGAAAGGCGTGCACCGCCATATGCCGGACCTCACCTTGCAGGGGCTACGCCTGGCATTCGCCACCCTGGCCGGGCGCAATTTAGTGCGCCCGGGACGGACTCATGGGAGAACCGCCGGAGTCCAGAAACAAACCCGCAATCGAGCGGAGGTACATAAGGCATGACTCTCATGCGCCGACTCCTGATCCTCTGCCTCGCCGTTCTCGCCGCCGGTCCGGCTTTCGCAGCCGACCAGTTCCGCGGCTTCAAGCAGTACGTGGACCGCTCGTCTCTCAAGCCGTTCACGCGCGACCTCGGCGGCATCCTCGGCTCCGCCAGCTTCCACAACGGCCGCAGCCTCGGATTCTCCGGCTTCGACCTCGGCGCGCACGGCGGCATCCAGTTCCGCCCGAGCGCGCAGAACCAGGTGATGCGGCGCGCGGGCGTCAAAGCGTTCGGCCTGCCTTGGGTGCAGGCCGAGATCGGCCTGCCGTTCCGCTTGGACGGCTTCATCCGCGGCATCAGCTATCAGGGCATCACGATCGCCGGAGGCGGCCTGCGGTACGGCATCCTGAAGGCGTCGGACCAGCCGTGGACGTTTCAGTTCCTGCTCTCGAGCGTGGCGCACTCGGTCGTGCACAAGGACTTCTCGGCGAGCCACGTCGGCGCGAACATCGTCGGCTCGATCGGCACGCCCCGGGTGGCGCCGTACCTCGGCGCGGGCATCGACCGCACGCGGGTCGTCGTAAGGGCCGCCGACTACTCGGTCATCGATCCGACCTTCATCGGCGCCGACGCCACGACGCTCGAGTCGCGCTTCACGGCGGGACTCTCGGTCCGCCCCACGCCGTTCATTTACGTGCAGGCGGCCATGACCCTCGCGCACGGCATTCCGGGGATGGACACCGGCTTCGGTATCCGGTTCTAGCGAAAAGAAGCGAAGCGCTTCTCGTCTAGGAAGGAAACGATCCGGTCGTAGTCGTTGAGAGGCACCGGCCGGAGCGCGAGACGCTCCCGGGCGTCTTCCAGCCTCGCCAGCGCCCTCAGGGTCCCCGGACCGTCGCCCAGGGCCCGCAGCGCCTCCGCCTCGAGCAGCCGCGCCTCGAGAAACTCCGGCTCGAGGCTCTGCGCTTCGCGCGCGCGCGCCAGCGCTTTCTCCCAATCGCCCCGGCCGGCCGCGAGTTCGCCCAGCATGAGCGGCAAGGCGGCGCGATACGGATTGGCCGAGTAGGCTCGCGCGAAGGCGGCCTCGGCCTTCGCGGCGTCCGGCGGACGCGCCCGCAGCGCCTCTCTCGCCTCCGTCTCCCAGCGATCCGCGGGCGGCGGGACCGACTTCGGCCAGCGTCCCCAGACCGCCAATAAGAGGCCGGCGGCGCAGGCCGCGCGCCAAGCGGGCCCGGGCTTGGCCCGGAGCGCCGGCGGCAGGCACAGTCCGAGAGCGCTCGCGTAGACGAGCCTGAGCCACGGCAAAGCGAGGACGTTGTCGAAGGCGGCCTGCAGGCTCATCGCGGCGAAGGCGGCCAAGGCCGGCTCCGACCGCCTCTGTTCGAACGCCGCGGCCGCGGAAGAAGCCCACGCGGCGAGAAACAGCGCGAGCCCGATCCAGCCGGTTTCGGCGGCGAGCTCCAGCCACTCCGAGTGCGCGTGCGTGGCCCTCAGGCCGTATCGCGCGACCGCGACGTCGGAGGGGAAGTCGTGCCGGAGGGCGCCCCGTTCGAAGAGGCCCGGCCCTTCGCCCAGCGCGGGATGCTCTTTCGCGATCTCGACGGCCGCCGACCAGATCAGCGGCCGGGTGTTCGCCCCGCCGGACTTCATCAGCGCGGCCCGTCCGCCGGGCAGCGCGAGAGCGCCCGCGATCGCCGCCGCGGCCAAGGCCGCCGCGAGCCGCGGACGGCCGGACCGCCGGAGCGCCACGGTCGCGCCGAGAAGCGCTCCGGCCGCTCCGCCGCGCGAGCCCGAAGCTCCGAGCTCGATCAATCCCGCGGCGATCGCGGCCGCGGCGAGCCAGCGTTCGCCGCCGCGAGCGCCGCCCGCGAGCACCGCGGCGGCCGCCGCGACGGACGCGGCTTCGAGACACGCGGTGTAGTTGTAGTACGGCGGAAGGAGGCCCGTGAAGCGCGCCTGCCCGAGGGCGGGGGGAACGAAGGCGGCGGCCGCGAGCAAGATCCCCGCGGCGAGGAGCCCGAGCGTCCAGCGGCGGCGGGCGCGATCGTCGAGGTTCGAGGCGAGGCCGAGCACGAGCAGCGCGGCCGCGGCCTCGCCCGCCGCGCCGAAGCCGACGAGCGGCTCGGCGGAGGACGCGGCGGAGACGAGCGGCCAGCCGAGCCACGCGAGCCAAAGCAGGGCCGGAGCGGGCACGCCGGCCGGGCCCGCGGCCGCGGACAGCCAAAGGACGGCGGCGGCGGCGCT
>JACRDR010000001.1 GCA_016212845.1 Elusimicrobiota bacterium | reverse complement strand
CGAGCTCGAGGGCGCGCGTCATCGCCTCCTCGGCCTTGCGGCGCCAGCTGTCCAAGTCCTTGAGCAGGGAATCCTTCTCCCGGCCCCACGTGGAGGTGAGGGCGGTCATGCGCTCCTCGGAGAGCTTCTGGAGCGTCTTGTACTGCTCCTCCGCGTCGCGCTGGGCTTCGCCGCGGATCTGCCGGCGCTCCTGGTCGGCGTGCTGCTTCTGCAGCGCGCAAAACCGGTCGAACTCTCTTTCCTTGTCGGCGAGCTCCTGGAGGCGCTGCTTCTCGAGGCGCTCGAGGTTGTAGAACTTCTGGTTGTAGTCCTCGGAGACCTTCTTCTTCATCTCCTCGGCTTCCGCCTTGACCTTGGCGGTCTCCTCGCGCATCTGCTTTTGCGACGCCTGGAGCTGCTCCTGGTAGGTCCGCTCCCACTCGACGAGCTTGGAGGCGAATTGGCGCTCGAGCTCCCCCTCCCGCTGCTTCTGGACGGCGTCGTAGTGGGCCTTCTCCATCTCCCAATGCTGCTTGAAGTCCTCTTCGGCCTTCAGGCGCATCTTGAATTCCCAGTCCGCCTTGCCGGCGAGCTCTTTGTTGAGCTTCTCGAGCCCCCGCACCCGCTCGAGCGCCCAGCGCAGCGTCATGCGCGCCGTGTCGAGGCTTTGGATGGATTCGATCTCTCCGAGATCGAGGCCCGGCGGGGTTTCACCTTCCATAGGATCGGCCATACACAGGAAATACCAGCCGAATGTTAAATTTTCAATAACCGTCTTAGGTGGAAAAGAGCGGACCCTATTTAGATAGAATGCCCGCATGGCCACTATCGACAGCCTCCTGAAAGAGAAGCGCCGCTTTTCCCCGTCGACGGAGTTCGCCCAGAAGGCCCGGATTTCGGGCGAGGCCGCGGCCTCCAAGCTCCGCGCGCTCGCCGCGAAATCTCCCGAAAAATTCTGGGATTCGGCGGCCAAGGACCTGCTGTGGGCCAAGCCGTGGAAGAAGACGCTGGTCTGGAAGCCCCCTTTCGCCCAGTGGTTCGTCGGCGGCAAGCTGAATCTGTCGGCGAACTGTCTCGACCGCCATCTCGACGGCCCCCGCCGGAACAAGGCGGCGATCCTCTGGGAAGGCGAGCCCGGCGACCGCCGGACGCTCACCTACCAGGAGCTGCATTACGAGGTGTGCCGGTTCGCCAACGCGCTGAAGTCGCTCGGCGTCGAGAAGGGCGACCGCGTCGCGATCTACTTGCCGCAGGTGCCCGAGGCGGCGGTGGCGATGCTCGCCTGCGCCCGGATCGGAGCGACGCACAGCGTGGTCTTCGGCGGCTTTTCTTCCGACGCGCTGCGCGACCGGATCCTCGACGCCCAGGCGAAGGTCGTCGTCACCGCCGACGGCGGCTACCGCAAGGGCGCGGTCGTCCCGCTGAAGGAGAACGTCGACAAGGCCGTCGTGCAGACGCCGTGCGTGAAGAAGGTCGTCGTCCTCAAGCGCGCCGGCTGCAAAGTCGACTGGAACGACGGCCGCGACGTCTGGTGGGCCGACCTCGTGCACGGCCGGTCCGCGGTCTGCCCGGCCGAGCCTCTAGATTCCGAGCATCCGCTCTTCATCCTCTACACCTCGGGCACGACGGGCAAGCCCAAGGGCGTCGTGCACTCGACGGGCGGCTACCTCACGCAGGTCGCCTGGACCACCAAGCACGTCTTCGACCTCCGCGAGGAGGACACCTACTGGTGCACCGCCGACGTCGGCTGGGTCACCGGCCACTCCTACGTCGTCTTCGGCCCGCTCGCCAACGGTGCTACGACCGTCATGTACGAGGGCGCGCCGCTCTATCCGCACCCCGACCGCTTCTGGGCGATCGTCGAGCGCCTGCGCGTCTCCATCTTCTACACGGCGCCGACCGCGATCCGGACCTTCGTGCGCTTCGGCGACGAATGGCCGAAAAAGCACGACCTCTCTTCGCTGCGGCTGCTCGGCACGGTCGGCGAACCGATCAACCCCGAGGCCTGGCTCTGGTACCAGAAGGTCATCGGCGGCGGGAAGTGCCCGATCGTCGACACGTGGTGGCAGACCGAGACCGGGGCGATCATGATCTCGCCCTTGCCCGGAGCGACGCAGACCAAGCCGGGCTCGGCGACGTTCCCTCTCCCGGGCATCGTCGCCGAGGTCGTCGACAAGGCGGGCGAGCCCGTCCCGGCCGAGCAGGGCGGCTACCTCGTCATCCGGAAGCCGTGGCCGTCGATGCTTCGCGGAATCTACGGGGACCCCGAGCGCTTCAAGCAGCAGTACTTCAGCCAGGTCGCGGGCGGCACCTACTTCACCGGCGACGGCTCTAGAATCGACAAGGACGGCTACCTCTGGGTGCTCGGCCGCATCGACGACGTCATCAACGTCGCGGGCCATCGCCTATCGACGATGGAGGTCGAGTCCGCGCTCGTCAGCCACCCGGTCGTGGCCGAGGCCGCGGTCGTCGGCCGCCCGGACGAGATGAAGGGCCAGGGCATCACGGCGTTCGTCACGCTCGAGGCGAAGCAGGCCCCCTCTGACCGCATCAAGGACGAGCTGCGCGCGCACGTGGTGAAAGCGATCGGCGCGATCGCGCGGCCCGACGAGATCCGCTTCACCGACTCGCTGCCGAAGACCCGCTCGGGCAAGATCATGCGAAGATTGCTGCGCGAGGTCGCCGCGGGCCAAGGCGTCAAAGGCGACACGACGACGCTCGAGGACTTCTCGATCCTGGCGAAGCTCCAATCCACGGATGAAGAGTAGCCTTCTCCTCGTCCTCGCGCTCGCCGTCGGGGCGCAGGAAGAGAAGCCTCGATACAAGGACACGGCGGGCACGTACCTCAAGCCCGTGATCGACGCGGTGCGCAAGCAGTATGAGGACGCCGAGCTCATCGGCATCTCGGGCCGCTCCGACAACACCGGCTCCGCGCTCTGCGATCCCAAGAACCCGTCGAGCGACGGCTGGATCTACCACTTCTACTCGAAGCGCTACGACACCGCGGCGCTGATCTCGGAGTGCCAGGGCTACATCGTCGGCCCGCTCAAGGAGTACGTGCAGACCGCTTCCGATACGCCGCCGATCCAGGGGCGCTTCACCGACGACGACGAAGCGCTCAAGGACTTGCTCGAGCTCGGCGTCTCTCTTGAGCCGCGCGACCACGGCGCCTCCGGCAAGCGGCCGTACTCGTTCTCGCTGATGCGCGTGGAGGACGAGCGCCATCAGAAGGACCCGCTTTTTTGGCAAGTCACGATCGGCAAGGACGTCTATATGCTCAGCGCGACGACGCACAAGGTCCTGCGCGACGTCGTGGTCCGCTATCCCCGGGGCGCCGACGGCAAGGTCGACCGCACGCCGCCGTCCGACGACATCGGCCCCGGCGGCTCGCCGCGGCCGATGGGCGCGGCCTCGACGTTCAAGGTCCCCGGGAAGCCGAAAAAGCCGAAAGGCTACACCGCGTTCAAGGACCTCCCGAAGGTCAAAGCCTACGCGAAGGGCCATCTCCCCGGCGCGGTGCTCATGGCGATCGACGGCATCTCCGACGCGTGGGGCAACATCGACTGCTTCGGCTCCGGCGACGGCTGGGCGTACTACTACTATTCCCCCCGCACGAAGACGATCGAGACCGTCTACGCCTGCAACGGCGAGGTCGGCCCGGGCAAGAGCGGCTACGTGCCCGTCAGCCTCTCGCAGCACGGCAAGCTTCCGGAGATGATGCCGGACGCCGACAGCGACAAGGCGATGGACGGCATGCTCTCGGAGCGCGCCTCCGTGCTCAACGAGGGCATGGGCCGCTACTACACGCGCCGGGCGCCGATGCGCCTCTTCCAATTCAAGACGTCGCCGCTGACCTCCCCGGAGCTCTGGAAGAAGACGCTCCTGTGGGAAGTCTCGGTCGGACGATCGGTATACTACGTGGACGCGACGACCGGAAAGTTCGTCGCCGAGAAAAAATGAAAAAGACCTTCAACATCACGATGTCGGAGCGGTGCTTCCGGTTCAAGCCGGACGCGCTCGGCCCCCACGCCCCCCGGACGACGGGCGTCTACGAGTTCGTCACCTTCGACGCGCAGCTCAGGCCCGAGGTGCTCTACGTTGGCGTCGCGCACCCCGACACGCTCTACGACGCGCTCGCCGCGCACTTGATGGGCAACCGCCGCCCGTCCAAGGACGAGCTCTTCGCCGCCGCCAAGGACGTCTACTTCGACTACGTCGCGCAGTCGGACGCGGCCTCCGTCGAGGACCTCCGCGACATCGCGGCGTCCTTCGCCGCGAAGCACAAGCCGAAGCTCAACGGCTCGAGCCTTCCGACGTTCACCGGCCGCTTCAGCGAAGTCGAGCTCGTCGAGCGATGAACGTCCGGCGCATCGTCATCGTCGCGCTGGCAGGAGGCGTCTTCCTTGCCTACTCGGCGGCGCGCCAGCCGGTGATCCGGCCCGGCGCGCCGGTCTCATCCGGCCTGGGCTCGGTTCCCGACTTCTCGTTCATCGACCAGCACGGCGGCAAGAAGGCGCTCGCGGATTTTTCCGGCAAGCCGTGGCTCGCCTCCTTCATCTTCGCGCGCTGCCACGACGAGTGCCCGATGATCGTCAGCCGCATGAAGGCGCTGAAAGCCGCGCTGCCGCCTTCGCTCCAGATGGCGAGCATCTCGGTCGACCCGAACGACACGCCCGCCGACCTCCTCAGGTTTTCCAAGGCCCAGCGCGCCGACTGGGCGTTCATGGTCGGCAAGCCCGCCGAGGTCGAGCGCTTCGCTAGAGGCCTGAAGCTCGGGATCGGCGGGAAGGGACCCGAGGACGGCGCGCTCATCCATTCGAACCGGCTCGTGCTGGTCGACCCGGCGGGAGCGATCCGCGGCTACTACGATCCCGAGAACGAAGAAGACGCCAAGCGGCTCATCGTCGACGCCGCGAAACTATAAACGCTATAATCGGCCAATGACCACAGAGACTATTTCGATCGATCCCGCCATCCAAAAGTTCCTCTCCGGAGGGGCCAAGAAGATTTATTTGGGCGGCAAGTGGGTCGACTCCAAGACCGGCAAAACCTTCAAGGCGCTCAACCCCGCGACCGGCGAGACGCTCGCCGAGGTCTGCGAGGCCGGCAAAGAGGACGTCGAGGCCGCGGTCTCCGCCGCCCGCGAGCAGTTCGAGAACGGCCCGTGGTCGCGGATGAACCCGGCCGAGCGCGCCAAGATCCTCTGGCGGATCGGCGACCTCCTCGAGAAGCACGCCGACGAGCTCGCCGCCCTCGAGACGCTCAACAACGGCAAGCCGGTCAAGGAAGCCCGCTCCGCGGACCTTCCGATGACGATCGAGAATTTCCGGTACTGGTCCGGCTGGTGCACGAAGATCACGGGCGAGACGATCCCGACCACCACGCCGTACGCGCCGAAGGCGAAGTTCTTCTCCTACACCACGAAGGAAGCCGTCGGCGTCGTGGCCGCGATCATCCCGTGGAACATGCCGCTGCAGATGGCGTCCTGGAAGCTCGCGCCCGCGCTCGCGTGCGGCTGCGTCGTGATCCTCAAGCCCGCCGAGCAGACGCCGCTCTCCGCGCTCCGGCTCGCCGAGCTCATGGAAGAGGCCGGCCTTCCCCCCGGCACCGTGCAGGTGCTGCCGGGCTTCGGCCCGACCGCCGGCGCCGCGCTCGCCGCGCACCCCGGCGTCGATAAGATCTCGTTCACCGGCTCGACCGAAACGGGCCGAGAGATACTCAGGGCCTCCGCCGGCAGCAACCTCAAGCGCGTCTCGCTCGAGCTCGGCGGCAAGTCGCCGCACATCATCTTCGCCGACGCGGACCTCGAGATGGCCTCGCGCCACGCGTACATGGGCGTGTTCTACAACCAGGGGCAGATTTGCTGCGCCGGCTCGCGCATCTACGTCGAGCGCCCGGCTTACGAAGAGCTCACGAGCAAGCTCGCCGACCGCGCGAAGAAGGTGCGCCTCGGCCCCGGCCTCGACCCGAAGACGCAGATGGGTCCGCTCGTGAGTTCGGAGCACCGCGCGCGCGTCGAGTCCTACGTCGAGGCGGGCAAGAAGGAAGGCGCGAAGCTCCTCGCCGGCGGCGACCGTCCCGCGGGGAAAGGCTTCTTCCTCAACCCGGCCGTCTTCACCGACGTCAAAGACGACATGAAGATCGCCCGCGAGGAGATATTTGGCCCCGTCGCGGCCGTCATGCCGTTCGACTCCGTCGACGAAGTCCTCAAGCGCGCCAACCGCTCCGACTACGGCCTGGCGGCGGGCGTCTGGACGAAGGACATCAAGAAGGCCTTCAACGCGGTCAACGCGCTTCGCGCCGGCCTCGTTTGGGTGAACACCTTCAACCTCGCCGATCCCACTCTCCCGTGGGGCGGCTACAAGCAGAGCGGCTGGGGCCGCGAGACCGGCGCCGAGGCGATCAAGCTCTACACCGAGACGAAGACGGTATGGGTGGATCTGAACTGATCGCCCTCCTCGACCAAAGCGATTATCCGCTGTTGAAGTCGAGGCTGAGCGGCGGCGTGCCCGCCGCCGAGTGGCGGAAGCTCTCGCCGCTCCGGAAGCTCGCGGTGTTCAAGCTGCTCTCGCCCGACGCCGCGATGGCTTTCTTTTCGAAGCTCGACTTTGCGGACAAGTACCTGATTTTCTCGGGCTTCGAGCACGGCTCGATCGCGCCGCTGACGGAAGGGCTCCCCCCCGGCCGCCGGGCGCTCTTCGAGAAGCTCGGGTCCGACGCGTACGGGGAGATGCTGCGCCAGCTTTCGGCATGAGCCTAAACAACAGCCACGTCACCGAGGGAGTCGTCCTGACTCGCCGTCCGTACGGCGAGTACGACCTCATCGCGACGCTCTACACGGAGGCCTTCGGCAAGCTCCCCGCCCGCTTCATCGGCGTGCGGCGCCCGAAGGGCAAGCTCAAGGCGCTGGCCGAGCCGATGGTGCACGGCGAGTACCGCCTCTACATCCGCCCCGGCAGCGAATGGGCGACCGCGACCGGCGGCCGGATCGTCTCTTCCTTCCCCGGGCTCCGCGTCGATTTCGACCGGACCGTGCACGGCCTGCGGCTCTGCGAACTCCTGCTCCGCCTCGCGCCCGACCGCGCGCCGAACCGCCTCGAGCACGCGCTGATCGTCGCGTCGCTCGCCTCGCTCGAGCGCACGGGCTCGCCGTGGATCGCCACCGCGTTCGCCTTGCGCCTGCTCGAGCTCGCGGGCTTCGGCCTCGCGCGCTTAAAGCCCGAGGAGACCGACCCGGCGCTCTGGCGCGCGCTGCACGAAGAGCCGCTCGAGACGCTCGAGCGCCGTCCGGACGCCGAGTCCTCGCGCCTGCGCATCGAGGGACGCGTCGAGCGAGCCTACGAGCAGGTCATCGAGCGGCCGCTGTCCACTTCCATCTTCAACGAGTCCCTCAGACGCACGAGCTTTTCCTCGGAGGCCGCCGCATGACCCTGCAGGACATGATCATGTCTCTCAATCGCTATTGGGCCCGCCAGGGCTGCGCGTTGATGCAGCCCTACGATCTCGAGAAAGGCGCCGCGACGTTCAACCCGGCGACCTTCTTCGGCGTGCTCGGCAAGGCGCCGACCGCCGTCGCCTTCGCCGAGCCGTGCCGCCGTCCGACGGACGGCCGCTACGGCGAGAACCCGAACCGCCTCGGCAAGTATTTCCAATACCAGGTCATCCTCAAGCCCGTTCCCTCCGACATCCAGGAGGTCTACGTCGGCTCGCTCAAGGCGATCGGCCTCGACCCGAAGAAGCACGACCTCCGCTGGATCGAGGACGACTGGGAGTCGCCCACTCTCGGCGCCGCGGGCGTGGGCTGGGAGGTCTGGATGGACGGGATGGAGGTGACGCAGTTCACCTACTTCCAGCAGATGGGCAGCCTGCCGCTCGACCCGATCTCGGTGGAGCTCACCTACGGTCTCGAGCGCCTCGCGATGTTCGTGCAGAAGAAGGACAACGTCTACGACGTC
The DNA here is from genome assembly GCA_016212845.1 of Elusimicrobiota bacterium. Taxonomy (GTDB): domain Bacteria; phylum Elusimicrobiota; class Elusimicrobia; order UBA1565; family JACRDR01; genus JACRDR01. Next base: position 4,346 of record JACRDR010000001.1, on the reverse strand, counting down.
GCCTACAACGAGCGCTTCACCTACGGCGACCTCTTCAAGGAGCAGGAACGCCAGTTTTCGCACTACAGCTTCGAGGACGCCGACGTCGCGATGCTCCGCCGCCACTTCGACGAGTTCGAGGCCGAGGGCAAGAAGCTCGTCGAGCGAGGACGCGTCCTGCCCGCCTACGACATGGTGCTCAAGTGCTCGCACCAGTTCAACGTGCTCGAGGCTAGAGGCGCGATCTCGGTGGCCGAGCGGACGCAGTACATCGGCCGCGTGCGCGGCATGGCCAAGCGCGTGATCAACGCCTACTTGGAGAGTCTCCAGCCCAAGGCCGAGCCCGTGGCCGTGGGGCCCCATAAGCCGGCTGACGCCGGCTCACCCCACGGCACGGCGCCCGAGGAAGGACGGCGGCGCCAGGAGGCGAAATGAAGTCCTTCCTCCTCGAGATCGGCACGGAGCACATGCCCGCGCGGTTCATCCCGTCCGCGCTGGCGCAGCTGCAAAAGCTCCTCGAAGACCGCCTCAAGGCCGAGCGCCTCGCGTTCGCCTCGGCGAAAACGTACGGCACGCCGCGCCGCCTGGCGATCCTGGTGAAAGGCCTCGCCGAGAAGTCCGAGGCGTTCGAGAAGGTCGCGCTCGGCCCGGGCGAAAAAGCGTGGAAGGACGCGCAGGGCAACCTCACTCCCGCGGCGCAGGGCTTCGCCCGCGCGCAAGGCGTTGCGCCCGAGTCGCTCAAGCTCGTCGACAGCCCGAAAGGCCGCGTGCTGGAAGCGCGGCGAGCCATTCCCGGAGAGGCGACGACCGCCGTGCTCGCGCGCGTCCTCCCCGAGCTCCTCGGCCAGCTCCAGTTTCCGAAAGGCCTCGAGTGGGAGCCCACGAAGTTCCGCTTCGGCCGGCCGCTGCGCAACCTCGTCGCGCTCTTCGGCAAGCGCGTCGTGAACTTCCAGGTCGCCGGCGTGAAGGCGGGCTCGAAGTCGTTCGGCCTCGGACTCCCCGCCAAGGCCGTCCCGATCTCCGACCCCGACAAGTACGTCTCCATCCTGCGAGACAAGTGCGTCCTCGTCGATCCCGTCGAGCGCAAAGAGGCGTTATCCAAGGCGCTCGACCAGTGCGTGAAGAAAACCGGGGCTTCGATCGACAAGGACGAGGCGCTGCTCGAGGAGACCGTTTTTCTGACGGAGCACCCGGTGCCCGTCCTCGGACGCTTCAAGGACGAGTACCTGACGCTCCCCAAGGAGCTGTTGAGCATCGTGCAGAAGAAGCAGCTCAAGTTCTTCCCCGTGGTCAACCGCGACGGCTCGCTCTACGCCGGCTTCGTCGGCGTGCGCGACGGCGTCAGCGAAGGACAGGCGCTCATCCAGGAAGGCTACCAGCGCGTGCTCACCGCGCGGTTCTCCGACGCGCACTTCTTCCACGGCCGCGATCTCGAGACCAAGCTCGAAGCCAAGCTCGAGCGGCTCGGCAAGGTCAGCTTCGGCAAAGGGTTGGGATCTATGCACGACAAGATGGAGCGGGTGGTCGCGCTGACGAAGGCGCTCGTCGAGCACGTCTCTCCGATCATGGATCTCCAGCATCTCGGCATCGAGGACCAGGAGCGCGCGGAGCGGATCGCGAAGCTCGCCTACGCGGACCTCGCCACCGACGTCGTAAGAGAGTTTCCCGAGCTCCAGGGCTCGGCGGGCGGCCACTACGCCGAAAAAGACGGCGAGGACGCGCGGGTCTCCGTCGGCGTCTCCGAGTTCTACGCGCCCGCCGGCGCGAAGGCGCCGGTGCCCGGCCGCCTCGACGCGTGCTTCGCGTCGCTGGCGGGCAAGCTCGACACGCTCGCCGCGCTATTTTTGGCGAACGAGAAGCCGTCCGGCAGCGAGGACCCCTTCGCCCTTCGCCGCCAGGGCACCGGCGTGGTGCGCATCGTCTTGGAGAAGCAGATCCCGCTCGATCTCGAGTGGGCCGCCGCCGAGGCTACCGCGCGTTTCGCCGCCCAGCGCGGGGCGAACCCCGCCGATCGCGGCGAGGTCTCCCGTCTTTGGGACGAGGCCTACCTCAAGAAGACCGCCTCGGAGCTCTCCGCCTTCCTTTGGCAGCGCGTGGAGACCTTGTTCGGCGAGTCCGGCTACGCCGCCGACGAGATCCGCTCGGTCCAGGCCGGCGGCCTGCGCGACCTCCCGCGCACGGCGCTGCGCGTGGCCGCGGTGCACGCGCTTAGGAGCGACCCCGACTTCGAGGCGGTCGCCTCCGCGTTCAAGCGCGCCGCCAACATCCTCAAGCAGGCGAAGTTCGACGGCGGTACGGCGCAGCCCGCCTCCGAGCTGTTCGCGGCCGACGCCGAGCGGGCGCTTTGGGAAGTCCTGCGGGTCGCCGAGTCGGACGCCGGCGACAAGGCGAAAGCCCTCAAGTTCGAGGCCGCGCTGCGGGAGCTGGTGGAGCTCAAGCCGGCGGTGGACAAGTTCTTCGAGGACGTGATGGTGATGGACGAAAACCCGCAAGTCCGGCAGAACCGGCTCGCGCTGCTGTCGCGCCTGGTGCACGCGTGCAAGGCGGTGGCCGACATCTCGCACATCCAAGCCGGCGCCCCAAAGCCCGTCCCCGCCTAAACAACTTAAGCCTGGGGTCAGACCCCAGGCTTAAGTTGTTGCGCGGCGGCCTCGGCTCGGTGTCAGGCATTAAGAATATAGGACCTAGGGCCTAGATTCGGGGGTGCCGGACGGCACTCGAGAACGTAGGCCTTCCGGCTAGACTGAGTAGGCCCCTCGGTCCCGCGGTTCTGAGACACCCCTCGGAACGTACCCGACTCAGGCTGGAGGCTCCCGGATGTTCATTACGCCGAGCTTGATGCTCCTCGCCGTCGCCGCGTTCTGCCAAGAAGCGCCCCCCAAGGTTCCCGCGTTTACTCCCGAGGAGATCGCGGCCGCCCAAAAGGACCCGAAGCGGTTTCAGATCGCCGACGAGTCCTTCGACATCCGATTCCAAGGACTCGAGCAGCGCCCGGTCAACCTCCCTCCGCCGAGCGTCGAGCTTCCGACGGACGAACTCGTCGTCGTCGATCACATCATCAACATCGGGCGGAAGATTTGGACGATCGTCGAAGAGAACCGGCCGGTCGTCGACGTGAAGACGCAGTACGCCGCCGCGGTGCCCGAGGGCATCACGCATTGGGCGCAGCTGACCGGCTGGGACACCCCGAAGGCGACCGTCTACGGCTTCCTGGCGAAGAACGCCTACGGCGGCAAGATGGTCGACGTGAAGTACGCGGTGACGCGGACCACCGGCGGCGCCTTCAAAGGGAAGGGGCGCTACCTGACCGGCGTCACGATCGAGCCGCTCAGGGTGGAGGTCGGCTGGGGCTACCGCTTCACGATGACCGCCGAGGTTCCGAGCGTGACCAACGCCGACAAGACGGGCGACGATCCGCTCGCCGGCATGATGGTCAACATCAAGTGGCGCATCCAGACGCCGCTGAAAGACTCGCAGGGGACCGGCGTCTATTACGTGCGGGGCGACGGGCTCTTCGTCGAGGTCGGCGGACCGTTCAGCCGGACCGAGGTGACGCAGGTCGCCGAGCGCGTGAAGTCGATCGCGGTCGCGGGAGGTCCGTCATGGTAGTCGAGACGAAATGGCTGCGCGCCAAGCGCAGGCACGGACGGGCCTGGCGGCTCGAAGCGCTTTTACAGTCATTTAACCTTTCTGCACAGAATCCGAAACACGATCCGGCTAAGCTCAGGACATGCCGAGGCACGCCGAGCCCCGGGAGTTCGTCCTATCCGAGTACCAGCGTTCGCGCTACCGGATCTTCACGGGTCTGTGCGCCCTTGCCGCGTCGCTGAGCCTCTTCCGCCTTACCGTCGAGCTCGATGACTCCTGGCTCGCGATCTCCGTGCTCGTCGTCTCGGCCTTCTCCGGCTGGTTCAGCTGGCTGAAGTCCGGACGGCCGTTCGCCCGGCTCTCCCCGCACGGGCTCACCATTCACGACGGAATCCTGCTCCCCTGGTCCGCGTCCTGGGCCAAGGTCTACGCGATCGAGACGCCCGGAGACCGCCGCGCCGAGCTGAGGCTGGCCGGCGTGCGGACCCGGCGCGTGCCGTTGACGATGCTCGAGCGCGAGGACCGGCAGGCCTTCGTGTCGGCGGTGAAAACATGGATCTATACCTCGCACTGAGCGTACTCATGTGGGCCGTCGGGGGCGTCTTCTGTACCGCGTGGCTGTTCTGGCTCGACCGCGACCGCCGCGAGATCGCTTTCCCCCTCAAGGCGGCTACGCTCGTGCTCTGGCCGGTCTCTTTTCCCGTCTTGCTGCACGAGCGAGGCGACCTGACCGGCTGGGAGGCCGGCCGCAACGCGCTGGTGTGGCTGTCGCTCGTCCT
>JACRDR010000078.1 GCA_016212845.1 Elusimicrobiota bacterium | reverse complement strand
CTCCCCGCCGAGGGCGTCACCGAGGACGAGCTCCTGCAGGAGGCGCATACCGTCGAGAGCCGTTCCGAGCATCCTTTCGCCGAGGCGGTCCGCCGCGCCGCGCGCGCCAAGGGCCTCGAGCCGAAGGCGGTGCAGGCCTTCGAGGCGCTTCCCGGCCGGGGCGTGGTGGCGACCTTGGGAGGCCGGCACGTAATCTGCGGCAGCCCGGCGTTCTTGGCTCACAACGACGTGCGCATCCCCGATTCGGTGCGCGAGACGGCGGGACCGACCGGCTCGATCCTCGTCGTCGCGTCCGATCTCCGCTACCGCGGCGCGATCGTGCTCTCGGACCGGCTCCGGCCGACCGCGCTCGACGCGGTGTATCGGCTCAAGCAGATGGGCCTGCAGGTGATCCTGGCCTCGGGCGACCGCGCGGCGGTCGCGCACGCGGTCGCCGAGAAAGTGGGCATCTCGCAGGTATTCGCCGAGGTGCTGCCCGAGGACAAGCTCCGCATCGTGAAAAGGCTGCAGGAAGAGGGCAAGCGCGTCGCGATGGTCGGCGAGGGCTTCAACGACGCGCCCGCCCTGAGCCAGGCCGACGTCGGCATCGCGCTCGGCTCCGGCGCGGACGTCGCGGTCGAGTCCGCGGACGTCACCCTGCTCGGCCACGACCTCGTTCACGTCCAGACCGCGATCACGCTGAGCCGCCGCATCCGTTCGATCATCCGCCAGAACCTGGTCTGGGCGTTCCTCTATAATGTGCTGCTGATCCCGCTGGCGGCGGCGGGGCGGCTTCAGGCGCACTACGCGGGATTCGCGATGGCCCTCAGCTCGCTTTCGGTCGTGCTCAACTCAATGAGGCTCCGGAGAACATGAAGAAACAAACGATTACGGCGCTGGGCTACACCTCGGGACAGGCGGCGAGCGGCACGAAAGAGAAGCTTCCCGCGATCGAGACGTGGCCGAACCAGTACCGCGGCTACGAGATCCGCATCGAGATGCCGGAATACACCTCGATCTGCCCGAAGACCGGCCTGCCGGACGTGGGCACGATCACCCTCGAGTACCTGCCCGACCGCGAGTGCCTCGAGCTGAAGGCGCTCAAGTATTACATCCTCGGCTACCGCAACATGGGGATCTTCTACGAGAACGCGGTGAACCGCATCCTCGACGACGTCGTAAAGGCGTGCAAGCCCAAGTGGGCCGTCGTGACGGGCGCCTTCAACACGCGAGGCGGCATGCGCTCCACCATCACCGCCCGCTACCCCCGCAAAAAATAACTTAAGCCTGGGGTCAGACCCCAGGCTTAAGTTGTTGGCGGCGCGGCCTAGCCCTTTTTCTTCGCGGCGGACTGGGCGCGGAGCGCGCCGTAGGTCATGAGGCCCGCGGCGGTGAGCAGCGGCGAGTACACGATGAACGGCATGACCGGCGAGCCGGTCGCGGCGAGCGCCAGCAGCGTGAAGAGGCCCGTGCTGATCCCCGCGCCCACGAGCATCGCGAAGCCGATGCGGCCGGCTTCCACGTAGTCCTTTTCCTGCTGGGCGGCGTCCTTCTTGCGCGCCTGCCAGGTCGCGCCGAGGCCGTAGGCGATCGGGAGCAGCAGCGTCAGCCAGGGGGCGATCAGCATCGTGCTGGCCGCGACGAGTCCGAGGCCGAACTTCTTCGCGCCGAGCGCGGAGGCGAGAGCGCCCACCGTCAGACCCGTGATCGGATCGAGGAACGAACCGCCGTTGTTCGCGTTGTCGGTGCTGCCGCCCTGAGGCTTCGCGGCGGCGGCCTTCTTCTCGTCGAGCTTCTTGCCCGCCCAGCCGCCGAACCAGAACGGCAGGGTCGCGCCGATCACCATCCCGGCGAGGGCCGACGAGAACATCTCGCCCAGCGGCAGAGGGTCGGCGGACGGCTTGCGGATCGAGGCGGTCAGGACCGGGACGAACGCGCCGGCGAAGGCGCCCATCAACACGGTGACGGCGACGTGGCCGAACGCGCCCATGCCGAAGCCGATCAGGCCGCCGAGCACCGCGCCTAGAGAGGAGGTCAGCCAGCCCGGGAAGTAATCGTTCGCGTTGCCGTCGGCCGAGCCGTCCTTGAGGACAGGGAGCAGGCCGGCGAGAAAGCCGACGAACGCCGGCAGGGCGAGGAGCTTCACGCCCGCGGTGACGACGAAGGCGCCGAGGATGCCCGCGCCGATCGTCGCGAGCTTGAAGCGGTAGCCGCCGAAGAAGGACTTCACCGACTCGAGGCTCGAGCCGCCGTCGTTGGCGGAGTCGCTTCCCGCCGAGTTCGAGGTCTTGTCGACTTTGGTGAAGAGTCCGTCGATGACTCCGCCGACGAAGCCCACCGTGCCGAGCGCGAGCGCCGCCCAAGGGGAGCTCACGTAGAAGCCGAGGTAGGGCGCGCCGCCGAGGCCGCCGACGAGCCCGATCACGCCGCCCAAGAGGATCGCGCCCATCGTGCGCTCCTCGCTGGTGCCGAAGAACTTCTCGCCGATGACGCCGCCCAAGATCGCGCCGATGACCGCGGTCTCGGGGAACACCGCGATGACCGCCGCGACCGCTCCGACCCAGCCGGTCGCGAGGCCGCCCGCGAGGCCGACCAGCGCGTTGAGGCCGGCGACAGCGAAGAGCTTCACGAGGCTGCGGCGGGGCTTGTAGCTGTAGACAAAGCTGCCGAGCTTCGAGCCGCCGTCGTTCGCCTTATCGGTGACGCTCGAGCTCGGCGTCGGGAGGTAGTGGCCGGAGCGGAAGGAGTCGGCGTACAGCAGCTTCTCGTCGTCCGTCCAGGTGTGTCCGGTGCGGATCGCGATCGAGCTGTCGACCACGTAGCTGCGCTCGAACAGGATATCGATGTTGCGGATGTGCGCCTCGGCCTCGGGATAGCGGGAGAGGACCGCCTCGGGGTTGGCGCCGAAGTCCGCGATGAGACGCAGGCCCTCGCCGACGTCCTTGCCGGAGAAGGTCAGGGTCTCCTTCCAGGCGCGGTGCACTTCGCCGTTCACCTCGACGCCCCAGCCGTTGATGTTGGAGACGCGGCGGAACTCGAGCTGGATCTGGATCTCCGGAACCGCCGAGAAGCCGGCCGCCGTAAAGCGCTCGACCTCGCCGGGCGCCACGCGCACGACGTAGGTGCCGAAATGGTGGCGGCGGAAGAAGCCGGTGGACGTCTTGTAGACGCTGACGAGCTCCGCCGGGGTGCCGGGCAGGTTCGCCGAGCCGTTCTTGGCGATCTCGAAGGTGCCCGCGAGCGTCACGAGCTCCCCCGGGGTCGCCGGGACGTCTCCGACCGAAGAGCCGCCGTCGTTGGCGCCGCCCGACGCGAGCAGGGCCTTGTAATGCGCGACGCCCGCGACCGCGAGGCTCGCCGCCGCGCCGAGCAGCGCCACCGTGCCGACCGGCATGCCCGCGACGAGGAGTCCGGCGAAGACGAGCATGTTGCCCGCGGCCATCGCGAGGTAGGAATCGCGGATCCGGCCGTAGTCGAGCTGCCGTCCCTGCTTTTTCGCGGCCCAGCCCTGAACCGCGGTCATGAGCCCGAAGGCGAGCGGCATCACCCATGCCATGCCGGGGTTGAGGAGGGTCATCGCCGCGCCCCAGAGGCCCATGGAGAGGCCGGGCCGGTTCATGAAGGACAAGACGATCGCGCCGAGCATCGCGATATTGCCGAGGCCCTGGAGGTCGGAGCCGCCGCGGTTCGCCCAGTCGGTCGAGCCGACGGAGGCGCCGCCGTGCATGCGGTAGGCGTAGCCGACCGCGGCGGAGACGACGTTCAGCGGCACTTCGCCGTGGCGCGTCTTGAGGACGCCTTTTTCGATCTTGGAGGCGCGGAGCTCCTGGACGCCGTCGACGAGGAAGATGCCGGGCTTGCCGCTGCCGGGGAACGCGCGCACCTGCAGGACGAGGGAGTGGAAGACGTCGCCGGAGGCGCTTCTCATCGCGTCGTTGAGGATGTCGATCGTGTCCCGGTCCGGGCCCGCGTCGCCGAAGCTCCAGTCGCGGCCGCGAGTCAGACCCTCGAGTCCCGGCTTGCGGTACGCCTTGGAGGCCTCGCGGGCGGTCTCGAACTCGTTGGCGCCGTCCTTGAGCGCGACGCCGCCGCGGGAAACGTTCGGGCGGGTCGCGAGATAGGCGCCGCCGGCGATGAGGAGTCCGACGCCGGCCGCGCCGAGTCCGAGGGCG
>JACRDR010000082.1 GCA_016212845.1 Elusimicrobiota bacterium | reverse complement strand
GGCGTTGAAGGCGAGGCCGGCGGGGTTGTAGTAGACCGTCGAGACGTCGTCGGCGATGCCCATGACCGCTTCGCCCAAGCCGGTCACGCGCGCGCCGAAGCCGAGATTCAAGAAGCTCGCCGCCGAGGTCCCCGGGCCCGCTCCGTACGCGTGCGCGCGCGCGAAAATAAGCACGGCGGCCAGGACCGAGGCCGAGGTTTTGACCTTCCCTAATAGTACCCGGGGCAGCACGACGCTATAAGGTTGGAAGGTAGTTGCGAAGAAGGTGTTAACGGCCTGCGAAGGCCGGGATAAGTTAGAATGGCCCATCCAAGGGAATTCGATGAAAAGCTTCCTTGCCGCGGCGCTGCTGGGACTGCTCGCCGCCTGCGCCCACAAGAAACCCGACGCCCCCCCTCCGGAGCCGGCCAAGGCCGTCGAATCGGCGGCCTCCCAGGCCGCGGTTTCGGTCGCCCTCTCGACGAGCGCCAGCGTCCAGCAGCTATTGACCGGCATCGAGGCGGCCTACCGCGCCGGCCGCTACGACGACGGACTCAAGCTCGTCGGCCGGGTCATGGCCTTGCCCCGCAAGGACCTGTCGATCTACGACCGCGTCGGTTCGATCTACTATCTCCTCGGCCGCTACGGCGAGGCGCTGTCGGTCTGGGAGCAGGCGCTGAAGCTCGAAAAGCGAAAGGCCCGCCGGCAGGAGCTCCAGGACTCCATCTCGATGGCGCGCCGCACGCTGGGCCTGCCCGAACCTGAGGAGCCCAAGACGCCCAAGGTCGTGCTCAAGCCGAAGAAGCGGCCGAAGCCGAAGGCCCGTCCGGACCCGAAGCTCGTCGAAGAGCTCTACGACCAAGGCGTGGCGCACTACGCCAAGGGCGAATACCTGCAAGCCGCGTCCGATTTCTACGCCGTGCTGGATCTCGATCCCGAGCACGCGCTCGCCAAGAGCGCGCTCGCGCGCCTCAAGCTCAAGCCCGGCGCCGTCGACACGGGCAAGAATGGGAATCCGCTCTAAGCTCGCGCTCGTCTTAAGCCTCGGCATCGCCGCCGCGACCGCGGCCACCGCCGCGGCGTTCGTCCGCCTGCAGACCGCCGCGCTCCGCGAGTCCGAGGCCGAGAAGGTGCAGCTGCTGCTCGAGACGATCCGCCAGGCCGGCACCGAGTCGAGCGTCTCCGGCGACCCGCTGGTCCTCCTCGACCAGCTCGCGTTCCTGCGTAAGACGCGGCCGGAGCTGCACCATGTCCGCGTGCTCTGGAAAGGTGAATGGCACGACGTCGGCGGCTCGCGCCCGCCGGATCCGCCGGGCGGCGTCGCCCTGCGCGCGCTCGACGTCGCCGCGGCCGCGGGCCATCCCGGCTTTCAGATCGAAGCCGCGCTTTCCTCGCGCGTGCTCGAGGAGCGGATGCTCCGGGAACGTGCGGCGCTCGTTGAGAACGCGACGCGCTCCGGCGCCGTCGTCGTCCTTTGCGGCCTCCTGTTTTCCGCGCTGCTCGCGGGCGCGCTGACCGGAAGGCTGCGCGCCATCGAGTCCGCGGTGGGCGACATCGGCGCCGGCAAGCTCGGCACCGCGGTCGACGTCGGCGGCTCCGACGAGATCGCGCGCCTCGCTCGCGGCGTCAGCGAGATGTCCGAGAAGCTGAAGGAGCTCGACGAGCTCAAGAAGACGTTCGTGGCGTCTGTGACCCACGAGCTCCGCTCTCCTCTCGGCGCGATCCAGGCGCAGGTCCGCCAGGCGCTCGCCAAAGACGAGGGGCTCAACGACCGCGCGCGCCAAAGCCTCGACCGAATCCTGCTCAACGCGGAGCGGCTGGAGCACTTCGTGACGTCGCTGCTTGAGATGGCCAAGATCGAGCGCGGTAAGCTCGACTACCAGCCGAAGGCGGCCGATCTCGGCCGCGTCGCCGAGGACGTCGTGCTGTTCTTCGCGCCCCGCGCGAAGGAGGCCGGCCTCGAGCTCGTCTTCGAGTCGAACGGAGCCTTGCCGCCGATGCGCTTCGACCCGGATCTCGTCGCGCAGGTCGCGACCAACCTCGTCTCGAACGCGATCAAGTTCACGAAGGGGCCCGGCAAGATCGTCGTCCGCGTCGCGCCCTCCGGGACCGGCGCCTCGTGCGAAGTCCAGGACTCGGGCATCGGCATCCCGGCGGACTCGGTCGCCAGGCTCTTCCGTCCCTTCGAGCGGGCGCCGAACGCGCCTCGCTCGACGGGCACGGGTCTCGGGCTCGCACTCGCCAAGTCGATCGTCGAGATGCACGGCGGATCGATCTCCGCGCGCTCGGAGCTGGGCCAGGGGAGCGTGTTCCGCTTCGAGCTTCCCGCCGCGCCGCCCGCCCCGGCGGCCTAGCTACCTCGCGCGTTCCCACGAGGCCCGGCCCTCCTGGGCGGTCAGCACCGTCACCACCGACCACACGCGGCAGAGCTGGTCTTCCCGCACGTCGGGGTTCGGCATATTCGACCACGAGTTCCGGGCGTGAAACACGAGGTCCTCACCGTCGGTGTTCGTATAGCCCGAGATCACGAACGCGTGTTCGCCGGCGTTGCCCCACGCGGCCAGGCCGTCGAGCGTCATCGAGACGACGACCGGCCTTCCGGCGACCAGCTCCCCGAATATCGCGGCTCGCGCGTCCGCGCCCTTTCGCTTGCACTCCGCGGCCGGCATCGTCTTCACCGCGCCGCCCAGCCGCGCGAGGCCCGGCTTCGTCGCCGCGCGAAAGCCCCGAAACCTCTCGGCCGATTCCGCGCGCTCGCGGGAGAGTCCCGTTTCGTCGCCGGACAGATACGCCTGCAGGTGCGTCTGGAACCCCGGCTGCCGCACGACCGCGCGCCACGACCGCATCGGGTCGTACGGCAGGATCAGGAGCCGGCGGCTCGCGTCGACGGCGGTCCGCACCTCGCGATAGCGCGCGAGGAACGAACCGTACGCCAGCGTCGTCGCGACGCCGCTGCTGAGCGCGAAGCGCAGATCGTCCTCGACGAAGCCGCCCTCGACGGCGCGGCACGAGCCGCAACCCTCGATCTCGCGGCGCATCGGCTCGCCCAGCACCGTCCGCCGGAGGAAAAGGTCCGCCTCCGAAAAGGTCCGGAACTCGCGATACCTGCGCCACCACGCCGCCTCCAGCACTCCGACCGAGCCGAACGCGTGGCACGAACCTACGTCGCACTGGTCCCGCGGGACGCCCGAGAAGCCTTCGACGTCCCAGCGCCGCGAAGATTTCGCCGGCGCGGGCGCCGGAGCCTGCCTCACGCCTCCGATGCCGCCGGGCGCGACCGCGTCCCGCAGCGCCTGGAAGTCGAACGACCCGAAGTCGTCGCCCCGGCCCGGTTCGGCGCTCGCGACGATCGACGCGAGCACGCCTGCGATCAGCCAACGCTTGTCCATGTTCCCTCCCCCTGCGGGGATAGGGTTACGGACGGGCGGCCAAGCGGCCAATTCAAGAGACTGTTCCTAAAAAATGACTGTTTTTTATGCCTATTCTTGGAATCCGCTCGGGCAGGGAAACCCGGGGTGAACTACGCCGCGCGCAGGCGGTAGCCGACGCCGAAGACCGTTTCGATGCGCTTGCCGAAAGGGCCGAGCTTCTTTCGAAGGCTCTCGACGTGCTTGTCGATCGTGCGCGGGCTGACGGAAGGATCGCCGTGCCACACCGTCTGCAGGAGGGAGCCGCGCGTGAGTACGCGGTTCTCCAACTGAAGAAATTGCCGGATCAGCTCGAACTCGATCGGCGTGAGCTTCACTTCCTTGTCCTTCACCTTGCAGGCGTGGCCGTCGAGATCGATCGCGAGTTCCCCCGCCTTCACCCACTGGGGCGCCGCCGGCTCATCGGCCACGCGGAAAAGCAGCGACGTGAGCCGCGCGACCAGAAGATCGGCGTCGACGGGCTTCGGGAGGTACTCATCGGCGCCCGCGTCGAGCCCGTCGGCCGCCCGCGCGGGGCGGCCCTGCCCGTCGAGCACGACCACGCAGAGGCGCTTCGTCTCCGCGTTTCCGCGGAGCACGCGCAGCACGTCGGTGCCTTCCATGCCCGGCAGCGGGAGCCCCACCAAGACGATCTGCGGCACGCGCTTGAGCAGGCCGTCGAAAAAGCGGCCCGGCGTCTCGTAATGCCACACCTCGTAGCCGCGGCCCGAGAGCACGCGCTCGAGCGCCTTGGCGGCCCGGTCGTCGGACTCGATGAGGGCGAGGGCGCGCGGGCTCATTTAGCCGGAAGGAAGTCGTTCACCCGCGCGAGCAGGTCTTCGATCGCGAAGGGCTTGAGGAGGTAGCCGTTGCCGCCGGCGCGAGTGCCCTCGGCGACCGGCGCGATCGCGGAGCGCACTGTGCAAAACAGCACCGGCACGTCTTTCCCCTTGCCGTCGGCGCGGAGCTTGCGGCAGATGTCGAAGCCCGTGCCGTCGGGCAGGTTCACGTCGAGGATGACGAGATCGAAGGTCCCGCCGGCGAAGCTCTTGAGGCCGTCGGCGCACGTCTTCTCCCAGGTCACGGAGTAGCCGGCGTCGCCGAGCACCTCGACCAGCAGCTGTCCGTAGTCTTCCTCGTCCTCGACGGCGAGGATGCGCCTCGCGGGGCGCTTCTCGGCGGGCATGGACCCTTAGTTTAAGAGGCCTCTAGAGGGGCGTCAATACCGAAAAACTAGCGAAAACTGTTGGCGGAGTTGGAGGCGGAAGACCGTACGGCGGGAGAGACATCCGTCGCGGAAACGACGTCGAGCGCCGTCACGAAATCCTTGCGGTACTTGGTGAGCGGAACCTGCGCCGCGAACGGCGCGGTCACCGCGGTCAGCCGTACGCCTTCGTCCGCGTCGTCGAAGCCGCGCGACAACAGGTGGAAGACGTCCGGGTCGGTCGAGCCCGCGGCCGCCAGCACCGCCATCGCGCGGACCGGCGCGGTCGACGACGACAGCGCGGCCGCGATCTCGCTCTCGCCGCCCTTGCCGAGGCGGCCCAACGCGGAGGCGGCGGCTTCTCGCACGAGCGCGGAGTGATGCTCGAGCTCCGAAGCGATCGTGTGCGCGTCCTTGGCCCGGCCGAGTTGTCCGAGAGCGATCAGCGCGACGGGCAAAATGTCCTGCGAGCCTTCCTGCACGCCCTCGAGGATCCGCTCGCGGACTTTAGGCTCGAGCGTCTTGGCGCTCTTGAGCTCGCGCTCGAGCGCCGCCTTGCACGCCGCCGGGCGCCGTCCCCAGATGGACGCGAACGTATTGAGCGCCTCGGCGGAGACCGGGCCGAACGGATCGGAAACCTTCGCCAGGAGCTCGAGTCGCTCGTTCGCCGTTGAGGCGGGGTCTAGCGCGAGCGCCCCGAGCAGATCTCCCGGGCGCTTTTGCCCGATCCGCTCGATCGTCTCGGGGGACAGCGGCTCCGCGGGGTTCTTCCGGCGGCAAACGCCGAGCCACTCCTCGAGGAACGCGAGACGGCCCGGCTCCTCGCCGCCTTCGCGGTCGAGCAGCGAGGCGAGCGTGCCGAGCGACTCGCGCCGCACGCGCCAGTCGCGCTCGCGCCAGACGGCGAGCGCGGCTTTGACGCCCGGCTCGGCGGGCGCGGACCTAAACAAGCTCAAAAGCAGCGCCTTCCGCAGCCCGCCCGCCGAAGCGACCGCCTGCTCCATCGCCGGCACGAGCCGCGGCCCGTAGGCGGCGATCGCGATCCGCAAAAACAGGAACTCCTCGAAGCGATCGGAGGAGAGCAGCCCGGGGAGCAGCGCCGCTTCGGCGTCGGGCAGGGACAGGAGGCGATTCATCGCCTCCGTCGGCGTCCGCCCGTCCAGCCCGCCCTCGGAAGCCAGGAAGAGCCAGCGCTTCACGCGCTGCGCCGCCGGCAGCCTGTCCGATTCGGAGAGTCTCGCCGAGTTCCACTCAAAGTCGGCCTTCGCGGCCGCGGCGCGCTCGGCGTCGAGATTCAAGAACTGCGGGCCCTCGAGCGCGAGTTCCTTCTCGAGCCGGGCCGAGCCTTCGCCTTCGATCACGCCGTAGGGGCTGAGGGAGAAGGCCGAGAACGGGACCGAGGACGAGATTCGCGGCTCCCAAACCTGGTTCGCCGTGCCGCTGACCACGACCACGCCGTAGCTCGGCCCGCCGCGCTTGAGGATGCCCGAGCCCGCCTCGACGAGGCGGAGCTGGTTGGCGCGGCCGTCGACGAGGACGAAGCCGTGGCCGTTGACGTCCCCTTTGCCCGACGCCCAATCGGCGTAAAGCTTGTTCTCGTCGCCCCGAACCGCCGCGTAGCCCGAGCCCCAGTCCCAGCCGAAGCCGGGCCCGACGCCCCAGTGCAGCACGCGGTTGCGCGAACCCGAGACTTCCATCGAGCCGAGCGCGGTGTGGATGCCGGCGCCCTGGCCGTAGCGGCGCGACTGGATGCGCGCGCGATCGCCGGAAAAGTAGAAGCCGCCGAAGCCGTGCCAGTAGCCCGAGCCCTGCGCGAAGTAGTTCGACTCGATCTCGGCGTCGTCGGACTCCACGCGCGCGAGGCCGTAGCCGCCCGCGGCGAAGGCACGCGGCCCGTAGCCGACGCCCTGGCACAAGGAGATCGCCGCGACCGCGTCGCGCGGATCGGGGTAGCGCAGGCCGCACGAGAGCTTCGCGCCTCGGCCCTTGAGCCGGAAGAGGCCGACGCCGCCGGTGAAGGCGAAGCCCTGTCCGGAGAACGACGAGACGAGCACGGCGTCCTTGCCCTCGACGTCGAGCGCGCCCACGCCGAAAGCCGCGGCGCCCTGCGAGAAGTCTCCGGACTCGAGGCGCGCGCGATCGCCCCGCATCGACAACAATCCCGCGCCGAAGAGCCCGGCGCCGAGCGAGAAGTGCCCGCCGCGCAGGCTCTTCTTCGACGCATCGGATGGGAGATATAGCAGGCCGATGCCGAAGCGTCCGGTGGCCGCCGAGCCGCCGTCGATGACGGGCGCGCCGAGGTCGATGACGATCTTGATCTCGCCGGGACCCGCGGCCGCGGGCGCCGCGCGGTAGAAGTTCTTGCCGCCGAGATCGACGAGCAAAGAAGACGCGACGTCGGCTTCGGCATACTCATCGTCGCCCGCGCCGCCGAGCGTGACGGTCAGCCCGTCGACCACGATCGTCCGCGGAGGCTTGAGGCCGCCGAGCCTGGCCTCCTTGAGCGAGGCGACCGCGCGGTCGGCGGCTTCCGCCACGCACCGCAGCGCCTGAAAGAGCGCCGCCCGGTCGAAGCGCGCGGCCGACTCGAAGAGTTCGGGCTCGAGCCTCTCGGCCGGGCCGTGGATCAGCTGTTTGAGAAAGGCGGCGGACAGGCGCTCCTGTTCGGCGGCCGGAAGGCTCGCGCGCGCCTGGGACAGGAAGGGCTGGGCGCGCGCGACCGCGGCGGCCATGTCGCCGATCGCGGACGCCAGCGCCGGCGGCAAGCCGGGCGCGTCGCCGAACGCGACGTTGCGCGGCGCCTCGGTCGGAAGCTGGAGCAGCGTCCCCGCGAACGCCGAAAGGCCCGCGGCGCCTTTCGCGCCGGCGAACGCCTCGCGCCATTCCGCGGAGCGGTCGGCGAGTCCCGCGGGATCGGAGAGCAGCTGCTCGACGTCGGGTGTCGTGAAGCGGGTATCCCAGCGCGCCGGCCGCACGTCGAGGTCGCCGCGGGAGGCGCGCACGCGCGAGAGCGCGCGCTCTAACCGGTCCGCTATCGTCGGCGGCCGCTCGATGGCGTCTTGCGCCCGCGCCGTCGACAACGCCGCCCAAAGCAGGAGGGCCAACATGAGCGCGGAGTCTACCAATTTAGCTACTCTCTGCCCGATGGACGCGCTCGGACGGAAGCTGCTCGACGCCTGGAAGGCCAACGGCCGCCGCTGGGAGGACGCCCTGCGGGAGTGGGACACCGAAGGCATCGAGGTCTTCAACCCCGCGCTCTACGCCGCCGACCTCTATGAGCGCTTCCTCGAGCGCTACGCGCCCGCGAGGAACCCGGTTTTCACGCTCGGGCTCAACCCCGGCCCGTACGGCATGGCGCAGACCGGCATCCCGTTCACCGACTGCCGCACCGCCGCCGCCATACTCGAAATCGACCTGCCCCTGCCCGGCCGCGCGCCCGCCGAGCTCGTGAAGCGTCTTCGCCGGGAAAACGGCTCGTGGCGCGGCACGTACGAACGCTCGAGCCTCGGCATCTACCGCGCGCTCAAGCTCGCCTGGGGCGACGTCGGCCGCGCCTACCGGAACTGGTACGTCGTCAACGCCTGCCCGCTCCTCTTCCTCAAGGCTTCCGACTATAAGAACATGACCCCGGCCGACGGCCCGCTCAAGAAGCTGGCGGGCTTTCAGGAGCTCCGGGTCGCCGCGCTCAAGGCGGTCGCGGAAATCCTCGAGCCGCGCGCCGTCGTCTGCCTCGGCAAAGACGTCTCCGGCGCTCTCGGGCCCGATTCGGAGGCTATCGTGGGAAAAGAACGCGTGATCCATTATCCGCACCCGGCGCGCGCCGTGCCCGACGCGTGGGCCGCCGGGCTCGCGAAGGAACTCAAGCGCCTGGGGCTGGCCGCGATCGCCGCGATCGCGCTTTCCTCGAGCGCCTCCGCCCAGCACGAGCACCATCGCATGAACCACGGCGCCGCGCACGCGCGCGAGGCCTCCGGCACGTCGTGGCAGCCCGACGACACGCCGATGGCGGGCTGGCACGGCTCCGCCGGCGACTGGAGCCTCATGGGCCACGGCGTCTTCTTCGGCGTCTACGACCACCAGGGCGGCCCGCGCGGCGCGAGCCTGTGGCACGGGATCGACTGGGGCATGCTCATGGCCTCGCGTCCGCTCGCCGGCGGGACGCTCAAGCTCCGCGCGATGGCGACGCTCGAGCCGTGGTCCGTCGGACGCGAAGGCTACCCCCTGCTGCTGCAAAGCGGCGAAGCGGTCGACGGGCGTCCGCTCCACGACCGGCAGCACCCGCACGACGCGTTCATGGAACTCGCCGCGAGCTACGAGCGGCCCCTGGCGTCGGGCCTTAAGTGGCACGTCTACGGCGGTCCGGTCGGCGAGCCCGCGCTCGGGCCCACCGCGTTCCCGCACCGCGCCTCCGCCGCCTCCGATCCCGCCGCGCCGCTCGGCCACCACTGGCAGGACTCAAGCCACATCGCCTTCGGCGTCGTGACGGCGGGCCTCTCGGACGAGAACCGCCGTCTCGAGGCCTCGTGGTTCAATGGACGCGAGCCCGACGACAACCGCGCGAACTTCGACTTCTATCGCATGGATTCGTTCTCCGTCCGCGCGTCCATGAACCCGGACTCCGCCTCCAGCTATCAGGTCTCCTACGGGCACATGGAAAGCCCGGAGATCCTGGACCCGCACGAATCGCTCCATCGCTTGACCGCGAGTGCGTCGCGCTGGAGCTCGGGACTCGCGACGACGTTTGCGATCGGATGGAACCTTCATTCGCACGGGCCGGCGTCGCCGTCGGCGCTCGTCGAAGCCGACTGGAGCGTGGACCGGGCGAACGTGCTGTTCGGACGCGTCGAGGCGATCGCGAAGGGCGGCCACGATCTGGACGTGAGCGATCCGAGGCCCTTCGCCGTCGGCTCGCTATCCGGCGGCTACCGCCGCGTACTGGGCGACTTCAAGGGCGTCGAGTTCTCGCTCGGCGGCCGCGGTTCCCTGGGCTGGATCGAGAACGGCCTGCGCGCCGACTACGGCACCCGCGCCCCGTGGGGCGTCATGGCCTTCATCCGGCTCGCCCCCGCCCCGTGAGCGGCTTCCCCTCCGTCGCCGAGCGCAAGCGATTCCTGCGGGCCGCGCACGCGCTGGCCGACCTCTCGCGCCGCGAGATCTTGCGCCGCGCCGGCCGCTCGAATCCGCGCCTCAAGGCCGACGCTTCCTTCGTCACTGACGCCGATCTCGCCGCCGAACGCGCGCTCCGCGAGGAAATCGCCCGCCGATTCCCGGAGCACGGCATCGTCGGCGAGGAATACCCGGACCGCCTTCCCGAAGCCGACCACCGCTGGATCGTCGACCCGATCGACGGCACGCTGAGCTTCAAGCACGGCATCCCGTGCTACGGCACGATACTCGCCCTTCATCACCAAGGCCGCCCCGTCGTCGGCTTGATCGATCACCCCGCGCTCGGAATCCGCGTCGCGGCCGCCGCCGGGCTCGGCGCCTGGAAGGGAAAGACGCGCCTGCGCATCCGCGACTTGAAGGCATCGGAGCCCGTCCACCGGGAGGTCCTCTCCGTGGGCGACCGCGGACATTTCGTCCGCTGCGCCGCCGCGAAGGGCTACGACCGGCTGCGGCGGGAGCACCCGCAGGTGCGCGGCTACGCGGACTGCTTCGGCCACACGCTCGTCGCCGGCGGCTCCGTCGCCGCGATGGCCGATTTCGGACTCAAGATTTGGGACCTCTCCGCGACCAAGCTCCTTATAGAGGAAGCCGGCGGCCGCTACGAGGTCGCCCACGTTTGCCGCAAGGACGGCCTTACGCTCTACGGAATCCTGTTCGGCAAGCCGCGCGCCGTCGCCTATCTACGAAAGTTCTTCCGGAGGAATCATGGGTAAGTACGATCCGCAGCCGCAGAGCCCCCGCGCCGCGGCCGACCGCCGCGCCCCCTGCATCGCCAACCTGTCCGAGATCTCCGTCGAATCCTACGACCGCGAAAAAGACGGCATCGCGGGCCGCACCTGGGACCTCGGCGAGGCCACCGGCTCGAAGCTCCTCGGCATCGACGTCACCGAGATCCCTCCGGGCAAGAAGACCTCGCATCTCCACGCGCACAGCCACAAGGAGGAGTTCTTCTACGTCTTGGAAGGGAAGTGCAAACTTAAGCTCGGCGCCGAAGAATTCGACGTCCGCGCCGGCGACGCGATCGCGCGTCCGGCGGGCACGGGCGTGCCGCACATGTTCTTCAACCCCTACGACGCGCCGTGCAAGGTGATGATGCTGGGCGTGCAGGGCGGCCAGGGCGTCGAAGACGTCGTCGACTGGCCGGAGCTCAAGCGCGAGCTGATCATCACCGCCGACGGCGCGCGCAAAGTCGCGCGCAAATAGGTGCGTCGCACCATCGAGTGCAAAACTTCGCACAAAGCGGTGCGTCGCACCGGTTCGTGCGTAACTTCTAAGCGGAGAGTTCGGCTTCGAGTTTGAGCAGGTCTTCTTCGGTCCCGACCTTCTTCGGGCCCTCGAACCTGCCGCGGACGCCGGCGAGGTAGTAGACCGTGAGCAGAACGGTCAGGGCGCCGAAGGTATAGCCGGTGCGCTCGTTCGGCGGGGCGACGAAGAGCACGCAGATGAAGGCGGTCCACAGGATCGCGGCGGCGTTGATCGCGAACCCCCATTTCCCCAGGTTCCACGGCCCGAGCTCGGCCCACTTCCCCGAAAGGCGCGCGCGGAGCACCAGCACGACGGGGATGATGTACGAGACGTAGAGCCCGATCGTCGACAGCGACGCGATGACGTTGAAGGCGCCCGAGTACAGCGCCACGACGAAAGCGAGGGCAACGGAAAGCCAGACCGCGTGCGCCGGCGTCCGGAACTTCGGGCTCACCTTGCACCACTGCCGCCAGCCGGGCATGCCCTTGTCGCGGGCGAAGGCGAAGGTCATGCGCGCGTTCGCGGTGATCGACGACAAGCCGCAGCACCACATCGCGGGCATGATCGCCCAGTCCATGGCGCTCCCCCACCACTTGCCGAAGGCGCGCTCGGCGACGTCGATGAACGGATTAGCCGCCGCGGCGGAGGCGGCGAGATCCTGGATGCCGAGCGTCACCGCGACGAGCAGCCCGTAGCCGAAGATCGCGGAGACGACGACCGCCAGGAACAGCCCCCACGGCGCGTTGCGGCGCGGGTCGACGGTCTCCTCCGTAATGTGCGCGGAGGCGTCGTAGCCGGTGATCGTCCACTGCGCCTGGAGCAGCCCGACGAGGAAAGCCCAGGCGTACGGATACTTCGACGTCGTGAACCCGGTCTTGAATAGAAAGGAGACCGGCTGGCGCGGCGCGAAGAACAGGAAAGCGATCATGATCGCGAGCGTGACGGCGATGTGGTACCAGACGCTGAACTCGTTGGCCCACGAGACGAGCCGGATGCCGTAGTGGTTGATGAGGCCCCAGCTCACGAGGATCGCGGCGTAGAGGATCAGGAGGTTCGCCTGCCCCT
Organism: Elusimicrobiota bacterium; assembly: GCA_016212845.1. GTDB lineage: Bacteria > Elusimicrobiota > Elusimicrobia > UBA1565 > JACRDR01 > JACRDR01. The sequence continues at coordinate 6,561 of JACRDR010000082.1, read as the reverse complement.
GCCAGCCGAGAAGGTCGACCGCGAACTGGGCGATCGTGTAGCCGATGCCGGCGGTCGTGGCCATCTGCCCGACGAAGTTGAACCACGCCGTGAACCAGCCCCAGCCCGGGCCGCCCAAAATCGCGGCCCAATGATACATCGCGCCGGCGGTCGGGATCGCGGAGGCGATCTCGGCCATGCTGGCGGCGACGAGCATCGTGAAGGCCGCCACGATCAGCCAGCCGAACCCGTTGACCGCCGGCCCGCCGAAGTTGAGCCCGTGGCCGAAGAGCGCGATCGCGCCGGTCAAAATCGAGATGACCGTGAAGGAGACCGCGAAGTTCGCGAAGCCGCCCATGTCGCGCAGAAGCTGCTGGGCGTAGCCGAACTGGTGGAGATCCTGCGAATCCGATTGGAGCTGCCGCTCGCGGTCGGTGGACATGGACGGCGATTGTAGCACTAGTGGGGGACGCCGTCCCCTGGAACGACCTCAGCTCCGCTCTCGGAGGATTCCGGGAACGTTGTCTTTCAGCTCGAACGAAAGCAGCAGCATCGCCTCCGACAGCGTGCCGGCCGAAGGCCGCGTCAGCGCGTAGACGACCCGCTCCGGGCTGTCCGCCTCCGCCAGCAGGTCCATGATCGGCCAGCTCGAACCGCCCACCCGGTCCTTGCGCTTCTCGAGGAACCGTTCGGCGAGTTCGTGCAGCTTCATCGCCTCCTCGCCGGTCATCGACCACTGCACGTCGGTGTTCTTCTCGAATTTCTTCTCCTCGCCCGTGACCGCTTGATGGAGATACGAAGCGAGATACTTGTCGATGCGGCGGAGCAGGACCGCGACCGACTTATGCGTCGTCTCGCCCTTCTCGCGCATCGTCGAGATCGAGAAGGTATGGTCCCCGTAGCGAAGGACGACTTCCTCGTGCTCTTCCTCCAGCGCGGGGAAGACGGCGACGTGCCGCTCGCCCTCGTTGACCCCGAAGGTCTTCTTCACGTCGATATCGTCTCCGACCTTGAGCTTGAAACCGGTGGCGCTGCGATAGTGGAGCTTCGTGAGCGTGCCGGCGTGCTCGGCGCCGGGCTCGTCCGGAGCGATGTGGCCGGACAGGATCGCCCGGCGGAAGGCCCCGAGTCCCTCGTCCGTGGAGACGTCGAAGACCGCGGTCTTCAAGCGGTAGTCCTTGAGCTCGGTGTCGTTGCCGATGCCGAGCTTGACCACCCCGAGGGCGACGCCCAAAAACAGCGAGTTCTTCACGCCTTGCAGTGGGCCCGCGAGCAGGCGGACGTTGCTGCCGTCCAGCTTTTCGACGCCGATCGCCATGCCCTTCCAGCTCTCGTATTCGGTCTCGAGAGCGATCCGGCGGTAAGCGACCCCCATCGAGACTCCGTTTACCGTGGAGGCCTCGAAGAGGCACTCCGCGCCTTCCGGCATCGACTGGGGATCGAAGGGATTGAGCAGCTCGGAACGGTCGGAGTTCCGCTTGGGAATCTTGACCTCGTACTCCGACTTCACTCCGGCGAAGATTTCGCCCTCGAGCTCGACGACCCCCTTCTTGGCCCCGGCGTGCGCGAAAGCGGTCCACGTCCCTTCCACCTTGTACTTCAGCCAAGGCTCGAGCGTCGCGTCCAGATAGTCCCAGTCGGCCGCGAAACCGAGCGACCGGCGCGTCCCATCTTTATAAGTGAGCTCCGCGCCCTTGAATTCGGTCGGCGCGGCTTTGCGCTTCGCTTCGAAGCGGAAGGTCACCTCGGTGCCGACCGTGAGGGCCCCGTTCGCCTCACGGACGAGCTCGAAGGGGGTCCGGGGCTCCTCCCCCTCCAACTCCTCCGAGGGCGGAAGGGCGTTGGCCGCCAGCGCCGCTTGGGCCATTATTAGGAAGGGGAGCAAGGGAAGCATGGCCAAAGTATGGAGCCGGACCGCCGAACGGTCAATGGCTCATCCGGCACCGCGCCCCGACGGAAATCTGGTAGAATTGACCGGAAATGCCGTCCGCCGAAGCGCGCCTCGACACCCCCCTCATGCGGCAGTACGGCGCGCTCAAAGCCGCCTACCCGCACGCCATCCTCTTTTTCCGGCTCGGGGACTTCTACGAGCTGTTCGCCGACGACGCGAAGCTCGCCGCCGGGGTCTTGGGCGTGACGCTGACCGCCCGCCAGGGCATCTCGATGTGCGGCGTGCCGGCGCACTCCTGCTCGCCCTACATCGCGAAGCTGCTCAAGGCCGGCCACAAAGTCGCCATCGCCGACCAGATGGAGGACCCCTCCCAGGCCAAGGGCATCGTGCGGCGCGAGGTCACCCGGCTGATTACGCCCGGCACCGTCGTCGAGGACGAGCTGCTCGACGCCGTCACCGCGAACTATCTCGTGGCCGTCGAGCTCGACCTCGTCGGCTGGGGCCTCGCCTGCATGGAAGTCTCGACCGGCGAGTTTTGGGCCACGCAGGCGCTCAACGACGCCGGCTGCCGCCAGCTCTACGGGCTCCTCGCCAAGCTCGACCCCGCCGAGCTCCTGATCTCCGCCAAGGCGAAGGACGTCGCCGATCTCCGCGCCTCTCTTTCCGCCAAGACGTCGGTAAGCCTCTACGACGCGCCGAAGTCCGCCGCCCCCGCCCCCTGGGCGCAGGAAGGGCCGTGGCGCAACCACTCGCTCGCGGCTCGCGCCGCCTCCACCGCCGCGGCCTACATCAACGACACGCAGTCGCAGCTCGCGGCCGCGCTGACCCCGGCCTACCGGGAGCCGCACGGCGACATGCAGCTCGACGAGACCGCGATCCGCACGCTCGAGCTCGTCTCCTCTTCGACCGGCAGCCGGAAGCTCTCGCTCTGGGGCGTCCTCGACCGGTGCCGCACGTCGATGGGCTCGCGGCGCCTGCGCAGCTGGATCCTGCACCCCTCCACCGACGTGCTCGAGATCGAGCGCCGCCAGAACGCCGTCGAGGAGCTGCTCGACAAGGCGGGGGCCCGCAGCGAGCTCGCGGAAGTCCTCGGCGAGATCGCCGACGTCGAGCGCCTGCTCTCGCGGCTCGCGACCCGCGCCGGAAGCCCGCGCGACATCGCCGGATTGCGCGACTCGCTCGCCCAGCTGCCGACGCTCAAGGCCTGGCTCGCCGACACCGAGTTCTGCTCCGGGCTCAAGACCCTTTCCGAAGCGCTGCACGACGCGGCGACGCCGCTCGAGGAAGTCCGAAACCTGCTCGGCCGCGCGGTCACCGATAAGCCTCCGGCCCGCGTCTCCGACGGCGGCATCATCCGCGACGGCTTCGACGCGAAGCTCGACGAGCTGCGCGCGCTCAAGGGCGACAGCCAGAAGTTCCTCTCCGAACTGGAGACCCAGGAGCGCGCGGCCAGCGGCATCAACTCGCTCAAGGTCGGCTACAACTCCGTCTTCGGCTACTACATCGAGATCACGCGGGCTCACGTGGCGAAAGCCCCCGCGCGCTACACGCGCAAGCAGACGCTCGCCAACGGCGAGCGCTACATCACGCCCGAGCTCAAGGAGCTCGAGTCGAAGATCCTGGGCGCCGAGGACCACATCCTCAAGCTCGAGGCGAAGCTCTTCGAGAAGGTCCGCGGCGACGTGCTGGAGCGGCGCGCCGCGCTCGCCCGCTTCGCCGCGCTGATCGCGGAGCTCGACGTGTTCAACGCGCTCGCCGAAGCGGCCGCTCTCAACGATTTCGTGAAGCCGAAAGTCGACCTCTCGCACCGCCTCGTCATCGAGGACGGCCGCCACCCCGTCGTCGAGACCACGATCCCCGGCGGCTCGTTCGTGCCGAACTCGATCTCGCTCGACGGCACGGACCCTCAGGTGCTGATCCTGACCGGCCCGAACATGGGCGGCAAGTCCACGTATCTCCGCCAGAACGCGCTCATCGCGGTCATGGCGCAGATCGGCAGCTTCGTGCCCGCCAAGAGCGCGACCGTCGGCATCGTCGACAAGGTCCTCACCCGCATCGGGGCCCAGGACGCGCTCGCCCGCGGCGAATCGACCTTTATGGTCGAGATGAACGAGACCGCGCGCATCCTGAAGTCGGCGACGCCGCGCTCGCTCCTCATCCTAGACGAAGTCGGCCGCGGCACCTCCACCTTCGACGGCATCTCGATCGCCTGGGCGGTGCTCGAGCACTTGAACAAGGCCTATCGCGAGGACAAAGGCCCGCGCGGCCCGCGTGTGCTTTTCGCCACGCACTATTTCGAGCTGACCAAGCTCGCCGAGCTCCTGTCCGGCGTCGCCAACGCGAACGTCGAGGCGCGCGAGTGGACCAACGCCGAGGGCCACACCGACGTGGTTTTCCTGCACAAGATCTCGCCCGGACCGGCGGACCGCTCCTTCGGCATCCACGTCGCCCGGCTCGCGGGCCTGCCCGAAGGCTGCCTGCGCCGCGCGCGCGAGATCCTGGCCACGCTCGAAAACGAGTCCAAGGCCAAGAAGTCCGAGCCCGAGCTGCCCCTTTTCGACGAGCATCCCGTGCTGCACGCGATCCGGCTCCTCGACGTCAACGAGGTCACCCCGGTGCAGGCGCTCCAGAGGATCGCGGAATGGAAAAAAGAAATCTAAGGATCAAGCGCCTCCCGCCCGAGGTCGCCAGCCGCATTGCCGCCGGCGAGGTGATCGAGCGCCCCGCCAGCGTCTTGAAGGAACTCCTCGAGAACTCGCTGGACGCCGGCGCCCGCCGCGTGCAGGTCGAGGCCCTCGAGGCCGGCAAGAAGCTCCTGCGCGTGTCCGACGACGGCTGCGGGATGATGCCCGAGGACTGCAAGGTCGCCTTCGAGCGCCACGCGACCAGCAAGATCACCGCCTTCGAGGACCTCGAGAAGCTCGACACCTTCGGCTTCCGCGGCGAGGCACTTTTCGCCGTGGCCGCCGTCAGCCGCACCTCGCTCACCAGCTGCCCGACCGGGCGCCGCGCCGGCTGGCGCGTCGACGTCGACGGGGGCCGCGTGACCGCCGAGCGCGAGGCGCCGCCCGTTCCCGGCACCACGATCGAGGTCCGGGACCTATTCTTCAACACGCCCGCGCGAGCCAAGTTCCTGAAGTCCGACGTCGCCGAAAAGAGCCAGCTGACCCGCGTGATCGAGGAAGCCGCCCTCGCCCACCCGCAGGCCGCGTTCGCCTATAAGTCCGAGGGCCGGGCGTCGCTCAAGCTCGCCTCTCACGCCGGCGAGCCGACGGAGGCGACGCTCCGCGCCCGCGTCCGCGAGGTCCTGGGCGACGAGCTCGGCGGAGCGATGCTGTGGGTCAACGAGGAGCACCCGGGCATGGTCCTGCGCGCCTTCGTGGCGCCGGCCGAGCATATGGCCGCGACGCGCAACACCCAGTTCTGGTTCCTCAACCGCCGGCCGATCACCAGCCGGCTGCTGCAGCAGGCGCTCTATCGCGCGCACGACGCGTTCCGCGGCAGCGGCCGCCATCCCGTCTGCGTCGTCTGGCTCGAGATGTCCGCCGACCGCTTCGACGTGAACGTCCATCCGGCCAAGCGCGAGGTCCGCTTCCGCAACGAACGCCCGATCTTCGAGTCGGTCTCCGGCGCGCTGTCGGCGGTGCTCCTGCGCACCAAGGGCATCCCGACCGTCACGCGCGGCCCGTCCGCGCCGATGGCCCCCGAGGAGGTCCGCGAGACGCTCGCGGCCTACCAGGCGGCGATCAAGGCGGCCTCGACGCCGCCGTCCTACGCCGCGCCGCGGTCCTCCGAGCCCGAGCCGGCGCTGTTCGTCGACGCGCCGGCGGGCGGCCCGCGGTGGTACACGCCGCCCTTCCGCTTCCTCGGCCAGATCGAGCAGGCGTATCTCGTCTTCGACGCGGCGGGCGGCATGCTCGTCGTCGATCAGCACGCGGCGCAGGAACGCATCCTCTTCGAGCGCTACTCGAACGAGCTCTCGAGCGGCCGGGTGAAGATGCAGTCGCTCATGCTCCCGCTGCCCGTCGAACTGCCCGCGTCGCAGGTGCAGAAGGTGCTCTCGCAGTCGGACCGCCTGAAGAAGGCGGGATTCGAGGTCGCCGCTTTCGGCAAGACGATCCTCCACGTCACCGGCGCCCCCGCGATCTTCCAGAAGGCCGCGGACTTGAAGGAGCTGGTGCAGCGGGTGATCGACGATCTCGAGTCGCCCGGCGCCGCCGCGGCCGACGTGAAGCGCCACGCGCTCGCCGCCGTCGCGTGCAAAGCCGCCGTGAAGGCTCACGACCGCCTGGGCGCCGCGGAGGCGCTGAAGCTGCTCGAAGACCTCAAGGCGTGCAAGGACGGCACCTGCTGCCCGCACGGCCGCCCGTCGATGATTTCCCTGAACCGCGAAGAGCTGGCCCGCCGCTTCCGCCGCCCCGGCGCCCCACCGCAGTGACCGCTTAGCGGTCTTTCTTCTTCTTGTCCTCGAGCTTGTCTTCGACGGGCTCCAGATCCGATTTCGTCTGGACCCAGCTATTGAGGAGCGCGGACTCTTTCTTGGCGATCTCGCGCTCGCGCTCGTAGGCCTCGAGGAACTTCAGCATCGCGGCGTTCTCCTCCGCGGAGTGCGAACCCCTCTTGTAGGCGCGAAAGTAGGACTGCCCCTGCTCGAGGAAGAAGACGATCTCGGCGAGGTCGCGCGAAAGATC
>JACRDR010000071.1 GCA_016212845.1 Elusimicrobiota bacterium | reverse complement strand
GGCGGGGGCCTACTCGGCGGGGCCCCCGCCGTCACTTTCGAGAGCGAAGGCGCTCTCTACGGATCTGGTGGTCGTCTACTCGGCGGGACGGCCACCGACTTTGAAAACGCCCGGGCCCTCGCGCAGCGAGACAGTCCTGGGACAGCAGCTCTGGCGGCCCCCTACTCGGCGGGGGGGCCGCCGACACTCTGGCGGGGGCCTACTCGGCGGGGCCCCCGCCGTCAATTTCTGAAGTAGAAGCACGGATTTCAGGGAGGGGTTCGGCCCCTCCCTTTCTATCTACCAATGAAACAATGGCTGGCGGCGACGGGAGCGGCGACCCTGGTGTTCCTCTTCGCATGGGAACAGGTGCAGGCCACCCGGCTCGGGTTCGAGCTGGACGGGGCGCGCCGCGGCGTTCAGGAGGCTAGATCACGCCATGCGTACCTGCGGCTGGAGCTCGAGCGGAGGACCGCCCCTGCCGAGCTAGCTTCGATGGCCCGCGACCGCCTCGGCATGCTGCCCCCGAGCCCGGACGCGGTGGTCGTGCTCGAGCACGCGGCGTCGCGGCCCTCCGCCCCGATCGAGACGATCGCGGCGATCGCGCCCCGCGTGCCCGCGCCGCGGCTTCAGCCCGGGGACGCCCCGCCCGTGCGCGCGCGCATCGGCACCCATCTTCTGAGCTGGCTGCTACCCCCGGACGCTCCTCGCTGGCGTTGAACGCATGGTAGCCTCCACCCGAGCGCGCCTTCACTTGTGCGCGGCCCTCGCCGCCTTTCCCGCCCTGCCCCTGGCGGCCCGTCTCGCGCAGCTGCAGGTCCTCGAGCACGGGCGGCTGAACGCGATGGCGACCGGCGAGACGCGGCGCAGCGAAGTCGAGGTCGTGCCGCGCGGGCGCATCCTCGACCGCCACGGGAACCTCCTGGCCGAGTCCCTGCCCGCCTCGTCATCCTTCATCGACCCTCTCTCCGCGCGCGGGCACGAGCGCGAGTTCGGCCTCGTGGCGAAGGCGCTGCATATGGACCCCGCCGAGGTGCGCCGGAAGGCCCGGGGCGCCAACCGCTTCGCGTGGCTCAAGCGCAAGCTCGAGCCCTCCGAAGTCGACGCGCTCAAAGAGCTCGACCTGACCTTCGTGGGGCTGACGCCCGACGAGCGCCGCGCCTACCCGAACCAGGAGCTCGCCTCGTCCTTGCTCGGCTCCGTCGGCGTCGACGGGAAGGGTCTCTCCGGGCTCGAGCTGACCTACGACCGAGACCTCGTGGGCCGCGTGCAGAAGATCCAGCTCCTGCGCGACGGAGCGGGCCGCACGATGCCGCTCGCGGCCCGCAAGGAAACGCAGGGCCCTCCGGACCTCACGCTCACCGTCGACCGCGGCCTGCAGCACTACGCCGAGGCGGCGCTCGAGGAGGCGATGGCGAAGTTCCAGCCGGCATGGGCGTCCGCGATCGTGCAGGACCCTTCCACCGGCGAACTGCTCGCGATGGCCTCGCTCCCCGTCGACCCGCTCAAGAACCGCATCTTCCAGCAGATATATGAGCCCGGCTCGACGTTCAAGGCCGTGACCGTCGCCGCCGCGCTCGACGAGGGCGTCTCCGCTCCGGGCGAGGTCATCGACTGCTCCGGACCGTGGGAGATCGCCAAGGGCGTGTTCATCAAGGACCACGAGCCGGAGGGGATGCTCGCGCTCGATCAGGTCATGGCCCGCTCGTCGAACGTCGGCATGGCGAAGCTCGGCCTGCGCCTGGGGCCGGAGCGCTTCTTTCGCTACGCGCGGGGCTTCGGCTTCGGCGCCCGCACGGGCCTCCGGTTCCCCGGAGAGAGCGCGGGCCTGCTCAAGCAGAAGGCCGACCGCGACCGCGTCTCGCTCGGAAACAACGCCTTCGGGCAGGGCCTCGCCGTCACGCCGCTGCAGCTCGTCGCGGCCTACTCCGCGATCGCCAACGGCGGCCGCCTCCTCGAGCCCCGGCTGGTGCGAGGCGTGGGCCACGGAGAGCTGCCGGAGACCCTGCCCCAGCCGGTGCGCCAGTCCGCCACGCCGAAGACGATCGGCGCGCTCGCCCGGATGCTGGAAGGCGTCGTGGAGAAGGGCACGGGCGTCTCGGCGCAGGTCCCCGGCTACTCGGTGGCGGGCAAGACCGGCACGTCTCAGAAGATCGACCCGAACACGCGCAAGTACTCGGGCACCGACTACATCGCGTCCTTCGCCGGCTACGTCCCCGCGCGGGCGCCGCGCTTCACGATCCTGGTTGTCATAGACAGCCCGAAGCATCAGTACTATGGGGCGGAGGTCGCCGCGCCCGTGTTCGCCAAGATCGCCCGCCAAGCCCTCGCGCTCTACGGAGTGCCGCCGGACCGGCCTCTGCCGGTCCGTTTCGCCGCGCTGCCCCAACGATGAAGCTCTCGGAGATGCTGAACCGGCTCCACGTCGAGAGCGCGGCGGGGCCGACCGACCTCGACGTGAAAGGCGTCTCGTTCGACTCCCGCCGGGTGGAAGCGGACTCCGTCTTCGTCGCGCTTCCCGGCACGAAGACGAACGGCAACCGCTTCGTGCGCGACGCGATCGACCGCGGCGCCCTCGCCGTCGTCAGCGAGCTCGAACCGCCGCCGGCCCCGTTCGCCCTGACCCGCCGGGGCGGCAAGCCCGTGACCTGGGTGCGCGTCGCCGACTCGACGGCCGCGCTCGGGGCGCTCGCCGCCGGCTTCTACGGCTGCCCGTCTTCGAGCCTCACGGTGGTCGGCATCACCGGCACCAACGGCAAGACGACCACGAGCTACCTGCTGGAGTCGATCTTCTCGTGCGCCGGGTTCTCCACGGGCGTCCTGTGCACGGTCAACTACCGCTTGAAGGGCAAGCCTC
>JACRDR010000070.1 GCA_016212845.1 Elusimicrobiota bacterium | reverse complement strand
GGTCGGCTTCGCGCCGTTCTGGGACGAGGCCTCGATGGCGGAAGACATGCGGCCGAGCGCGGCGACGACGTAGGCGGCGGGGATATCCTCTTCCTCGTCCGGCTTGGCCTTCTCGAACAGCTTCGCGCGCATCTCGTTCATCGGCTTGCCGAGGACGAAGACGCGGTCGAGGATCGAGTGCGCCCGGGCGTCGTCGAGCTTCGCGTTCGGATCGGCCGCGCGGCGGAGAAGGAACGTCTCGATCCAAAGCTGGAGCGCCGGATCGCCGGCGAACTTCGTCTGCGCGGTCTCGAGGCGTTCGAAGAACTTCGCCCCGCCGTCCTTCGTCGCGAGCGAGCCGTAGATCGCGGAGGCGGCCTGTCCCTTGATCTCGCGGACCGGGCTCTTCAGGAAGATGAAGATGTTGTGGAACGCCTGGTCGGAGCCGATCGCGCCGGCGATGGCGATCATCTTCTGCAGCCGGACGACCGTGGCCTGCGTGTGCGGCTGCTGGAGGTAGGTGTTGAGGAACGTCCACATCTGCTCGTTGTCGCGCTCGATGAGGGCGGTGAGCATCATCGTCTCGGCTTCGTCGGAAAGGGGGAGCAGGTCGGCCCGCTTGAAGATCGCCTCGAGCACGACGTCGGCCTTGGGGTCGGCGGATTCGCGGAGGATCTTCACGGCCTTCTCGAAGTCGCGCCGGCTGCCGCGGCCGCTCTCGTCCCAGCGGCGGAGGGCGGGGAGGACCTCGGACTCGATCAAGGGATCGCGGTAGTGGTCGGCGAAGATGATGGCGTCCTCGCGGAAGACGTCTTTTAGAAGCTGCTGGCGGGCGACTTCCTGCTGCTGCGAGTAGCGCGCCGACTCGTAGGCCGAGTAGCCGGTCACGCCGACGGTGCCGAGCAGCATCTGCACGGAGAGGGCGGCCGCGAGCACGCGGCGCCAGTGCCAGGATGTCTTCGGCGCGGGCGGAAGCGACTCGCCGAGCAGATCGAGCGCGCTCTGGGAGACGGCCTCGTCGGGGAAAGTCGCGAGCTTGCGCAGCGCGGTCACGGAGCCCTTTTGCTCGACGTCGAGGCCGGCCTGCGCGAGCCGGGCCAGGCGGCGGGCGGAATCGACGTGGTCGAGCCAGGCGGTCTTTTCGCGGAGCGTGAGCAGGCGCAGCACGAACGGGTGGACGCTCTCGAGGCGGCCGCGGTTGGTGCTCGCGATCGCCGCCAGCGCCGCGTCCTCGGCTTCCTCGCCGCCGCCGGCGAGCACGGCGGCCACGAGCTTCTCGCGCCACAAGAGCGGGTCGTTGGAGGCCTCGGCCAGGAGCGCCGGGCGCGTTTTGGAGTCGGCCTTGCGCCACTTCGCGAGGAACTCGCGCACGGCGGGCTCGTCGGCCTCGCGGAGCTCGAAGAGGCTCGCGAGGTCGCGGTCGAGGCCTCGGCCGGTCACGTTGGCGACGCGGCCGCCCCACCAGAGCAGGCCGCGGCTGATCTTGCGGCCGAACCAGACGTCGGCGAGGATCGCGCCCAGGACCCCGGTCGCGATCAGGCCGTAGGGCCAGACCTGCGCCCAAGAGGCCATCGTGAGGCCGCCCATGAGCATCGAGCCGCCGTTGTTGGCGCCGTCGGTCGAAGCTTTGGGCGCCTTCGGCTCGCGGCTCGTGCGGCGGCGCAGCATCGTGTCGGAGGGGAGGAGGAGATCGAGCAGCAGGAGCATCAGCGCGGGCCACAGGAACACGCTGGCGACCGGGTGGGGCGACTTGATCGTGTCCTGCTTGTCGCCGTTGGAGTTCGCCGCGACGCGCTCGAGGATCTTGTCGATCGACGTGCCCTTCGTCGCCCGGAAGTACGCGCCGCCGGTCGAGGAGGCGAGCTTCTGGAGGGTGGCTTCGTTGAGCTTGGTGAGGGCGGGGTTGCCGGCTTCGTCCTGGACGTATTCCTTCTGCTTCACCCCGGCGCCGGCTCCGGCGATCGCCTTCGCGCCCGCGGTCTCGGCTCCCGTGGAGTCCGAATCGCCCGCTTCGGCGGGCACGACCATCCGCACGCCTTTCGTGTCGCCGACGCCGATCGCGTAGACGGTGACGCCGGCCTTCTTCGCGATCGCGATCGCCTGGTCGATCTGCTCGGCGGGCACGTCGCCGTCGGAGATGACGATGATGATCCGCTCGCGGTCGCCGATCTTCTTGACCGCTTCGAAGGACTTCACCGACTGCTGGATCGCGGAGGCGAGGTTCGAGCCCTGGCTGAGGCGCGAGCCCTCGAGGTCGACCCGGTCGATCTTGAACTCGAAGTTGCCGTAGTCGATGGAAGGCGGGGAGGCGGTGCGGGCGTTGTCGGCGAAGATCACGAGGCCGACGCGGTCGGTGCCCTGCATCTTGCGCAGGAAGCGGGTCAGCTCGGCGCGGGCGGCGTCCATGCGGCCGTCTTCGGCCGCGCGCATCGACGCGGAGGCGTCGAGGGCGACGGTGACGTCCTTGCCGCCGAAGTTGAGGACTTCCTGCCGCATGCCGCCCTTCGGGTCGGCGAGGGCGAAGGCGAGGAGGCTCGCCGCGGTCACGGTGAGCGCGGTCTTCGTCCAGAAGCGGGGGCGGCCCCACCAGTTCTTGAAATCCTTGGCGGCGGTCGCGGGCGCGGCAGACTTCGCGAGCTTCAGGTCGCGCAGCACGAAGTAGAAGAGCAGTCCGCCGAGCGCGGGCACGAGCACGGCCGCGATCGCGATCCAGACGGGGTTGGAGAACGTGACGCCCGTCGCGGCGAACGCGAGCGGCAGCGCGAAGCCCCACGCCTTGGAGCCGCCCTTCTTCGGAATCGACTTGGCGGCCGCGTCCTTGGCCTCCTTGTCCTTGGGGCCCTGCTCCTTCGTGAAGCGGGAGCCGCGGGCCACGTAGACCTCGCAGCCGAGGATCGGCTTGAGGCCGGCCTTCTTGGCCCCGGCATAGAAGTCGAGCGCCCCGTACATGCTGC
>JACRDR010000068.1 GCA_016212845.1 Elusimicrobiota bacterium | reverse complement strand
TTCTCACCGTCGTGCTGATCCCGCTCACGTTCTCGATCACGCAGGGCATCCTATGGGGCTTCATCGCACAGGCGGCGCTGTATCTCGCCGTCGGGCGCGGGCGCGAGCTGAAGCCGTCGCTCTACGGCCTGGCGGCGGTCTCGGTCGCTCTGTTGCTTCTGGAGCGAGGGCGATGAAGGCGATCGTCATCCGCGAGTTCGGCGGCCCCGAGGTCCTGAAGCTCGAGACCGTCCCCGAGCTCAAGCCGGGCGCGGGCGAGGTGCTCGTGCGCCTGCACGCGGCGGGCGTGAACCCCGTCGACACCTACCGCCGCGCGGGCTCGCACAGCTACCGTCCGTCGCTGCCGCACACGCCGGGCAACGACGGCGCGGGGGTGGTCCAAGCGCTCGGCTCCGGCGTCTCGGGCCTTTCCGTCGGCCAGCGCGTCTACGTGAACGCCTCCCTCTCGGGCACCTACGCCGAGCAGGCGCTCTGCGCCCGCGAGTCGGTCCAGCCTCTTTCGAAGAACGTGAGCTTCGCGCAGGGCGCCTGCGTGGGCATCCCGTACGGCACCGCGTACCGCGCCTTGTTCCAGCGGGCGAAGGCGCAGTCGGGCGAGACCGTGCTCGTGCACGGCGCGAGCGGCGGCGTCGGCCTGGCCGCGGTCCAGCTCGCGCGGGCCGCGGGCATGCGCGTCGCCGGCACCGCGGGCACGCCGCGCGGCATGGATCTCGTGCTTCGGGAAGGCGCGCACGCGGCGTTCGACCATTCCTCCGCCGACTACACGGCCGAGCTCATGGAGTGGAGCGGCAAGAAGGGCTTCGACGTCATCGTCGAGGTCCTCGCCAACGTAAACCTCGCCAAGGACCTCCAGCTCGCGGCGCGCTACGGGCGTATCGCCGTCCTGGGCTCGCGCGGCACGATCGAGATCGACCCCCGCGAGACGATGGCGCGCGACGTCTCGATCGTCGGGCTTTCGCTGCGCAACGCCACTCCGGAGGAGCGCCCTCGCATCGACGCCGCGCTCAACGCCGGGCTCGAGGACGGCGCGCTCAAGCCGGTCGTGGGGCGCGAGCTGCCTCTGGCCGAGGCGCCCGAGGCGCATCGCGCCGTGATGGCCTCCGGCGCCTTCGGCAAGATCGTCCTGACGATCTAATCTCCTACATATCCCCGGCCTACCATAGTGGGAGAGGTGGATCATGACGCGACACGCGATCGGAGCTTTCCTCCTGCTGGGCCTGCCCCTGGCCGCGCTCGGCCAGTACGGCGGGCTGACGCCGAGCACCGTCGACACCGAGAAGAACGACTCGGCCGCGAGCGAAGGGCGGTATCATCCCAACGAGCATCTCCACGACGCGCCGGCGAATACGCGGGCGCGCGAGACCTATATGAACAACTCCGCCGCGCGCGAATCCTCGATGGACGCCGCGACCCGGAGCACACCGGGCAAGGTGCGGGAGCACTGGTGGCAGTTCTGGCGCCACAGCGCGCCCAAGCGAGACCGGGACGCGGGAGGGGAAAAACGCTAAAATGTCGTCGTAGATGGTGACCCTCACCGGCGTTCATAAATCCTTCGGACAGCAGCGGCTTCTCGACGGCGCGGACCTGCAGATCAACCGCGGGGACCGTTTCGTTCTCGTCGGCCCCAACGGCGCGGGCAAGTCCACGCTTTTCAAGATGCTGCTCGGCCTCGAGGAGGCCGACGGAGGGCAGCTCTCGATCAAGCGCGGCACCGTCGTGGGCTACCTTCCGCAGGAGAATCCGCCGGTCTCCGACGTGACGGTGGTGAACAAGACGCTCGAGGATTTTCCGGAGCCCGACGGCCGCCTAGTCTCGAAGGCGAAGGCGCTGCTCATGGGCCTCGGCTTCAAGGTGTCGGATTTCGACCGGCCCGTCAGCAATCTCTCCGGCGGCTGGGCGATGCGCGTGGCGCTGGGCCGCCTCCTCATCCAGGAGCCCGACCTGCTGCTCCTCGACGAGCCCACGAACCATCTCGACATCGACTCGCTCTTCTGGTTCCAGAAGTACCTCCAGAGCTATCCCGGCGCGGTGTTCTTGATCTCCCACGACCGCGCGTTCATCAACTCGGTCTGCCGCGCGATCGTCTCTCTCGAGGAGCAGACGCTGCGGATGTACCACGGCGACTACGAGTTCTTCCTGCGCGAGAAGGATGCGGCGAAGGAGCGGATCGTCCAGCAGTGGAAGCAGCAGAAGGACGAGATCGCGGCGATGGAGGATTTCATCGCCCGCAACCGCGCCCGCCACGCGACCGCCGCCCGGGCGCAGAGCATGATCAAAAGGCTCGAGAAGCTCGAGCGCATCCAGCTCCCGCAGGAAGCCAAGACGGTGAAGATCCGCTTCCCGCAGCCCAAGCGCGTCGGCGTCCGCGTGATGCAGCTGAAAAACGTCTCGAAGGCGTACGGCGAGACGAAGGTCTACTCCAATCTGGATTTCGAGCTCGAGCGGGGGCAGAAGATGGCCTTCGTCGGGCACAACGGCGCGGGCAAGTCGACCCTGCTCAAGTGCCTCGCGGGCGTCATTCCCGTCGACTCGGGCGAGCGCCTCGTGGGGCAGGACGTGAAGGTCGGCTACTTCTCCCAGCACCGCGAGGGCCAGCTCGATCCGGACAAGACCGTCCTGCAGGAGGCGCTGCTCGTCAACCGCGACAACGCGGAGCTCCTCGTGCGCACGGTGCTCGGCACGTTTCTGTTTCCCGGCGACTCGGTCCACAAGAAGACGTCGGTGCTCTCCGGCGGAGAAAAGAGCCGGCTTCAGCTCGTGAAGCTCCTGCTCGATCCGCCGAACGTCATGCTGATGGACGAGCCGACGACCCACCTGGACATGCCGTCGGTCGACGCGCTGATCTCGTCTCTAAAGGAGTTCGAGGGCACGATCTGCGTCATCAGCCACGACCTCTACTTCCTGAACGCGCTCGCCGATCACGTGCTCCACATCGAGAAGGGCAAGGTGACGCTTTATCCCGGCGACTACGAGTACTTCAAGCACCGGCAGAACCAGTGGCGCGAAGAGAACCCCCAGGCGATCGAGGTCCCGGTCGTCGAGAAGGTCGTCCGGGCGCCCCAGCCCGCCGACCCCAAGAAGCAGGCCAAAAAGCTCGCCAAGCTCGAGGAGGAGCTGCTCAACCTCCATATCCGTCTTGAGGAGCTCGCCGGCCAGCTCGCCGATCCCAACCTCTATGCCGACTACGCGAAGGTGCAGGCCGTCGGCGAGGAGATGGAGACGGTCCAGCTGGGGATCCAAGAAAAAGAAGCCGAGGCCGAAAAGCTTCGCGCATAGCCTCCCGGGGCCCGCGTCCGGGCCCTCGGGAAGCCGGTGACTCTCTCCTCTCCCTCAGCCCGGGGAGACGGCGGGGGTGAGAACGGTCCCGGACTTCACTCCGCCCCTAAAGCACCCGAAAGGCGCAACGCAATCCGGTCGGTGTCTTCGCCGGTCGCTGCGCCTTGCGCGTGCTTCAAGTCTTCCAGGGTCAGCCGGGCCAGCCCTTCCCGGGTTCCGATCCACAGCGAGTCCTTCTCGAACGCGAGCGCGGTGACGTCGTTGGACGGCAAGCCGTCCTCGCGGCGCAGATGCCGCCACGCGCCGCCGTCCTGCAGCCAGAGCCCGCCGTCCATCTCGCCCACGGCCACTCGGCCGTCTTTCGCGGCGAGCGCGCCCAAGTTCACCCACGCCTTGTCGAGCACGGGCCGCGGCGCGCCGTCGGCCGACAAGTGCACGAGGCCGCCGTCGTAGGTGCCGACGAGGAAGCCGCCTTCCCACGGCGCGATCGCGGTCACCCAGTCGGCGGGCAGCTGCTTCTGCGCCGCGCCGAAGCGCGTGACCGTCTCGCCGCGGACCCGATAGAGCCCGCGCAGGCCCGCGACCCAGATCTCGCCGCCGTCCGCCCAGACTCGCTGCGGATGCTTCTCCGGTATTTCAACGGCGCGCATGCCGTCCGCCGACAGGACGAGCACGCGTCCGGCCTGCGCCAGATACATCCGGCCCTCGGCGGCGAAGAGGGCGGAGGTCGGCCGGCGCAGGTCCTCCGTTTCGGGCCGCACCACGCGGCCCTGCGCGAGCCAGAAAATCCCTTTCTCGGTGGCGCCCCACAGCTTGTCGCCGTCGTAGGCGAGATCGTCGATCCAGTCCGACGGCAGGCCGTCGGCCTTGGTCCAGCGGTGCCAGTGTCCTTCGTCAAGCGCCGCGAGGCCGCCGTCGAAGGACGCGATCCACAGCGCCCCGCCTCCCGTCGCGAGCGCGCTGACGTTCGGCGCCGGCAGGCTCGGAGGATCGAGCCGCTCGACGCCCTTGGGACCGAGGCGATAGAGGCCGTCTTCGGTCCCGCACAGGAGGCCGCCGGTCGTGGCGGCCAGCGTCGTCACCGAATCGGGGATGCCTCCGACTCGACCGCCGTAAAGCCGGCGGAGACCACCTCCGTAGGTCCCCACGAATAGCTCGCCACGATGCACCGCGACCCCGCTCGCCGCGAAGCCGCCCACCGGTACGAGTTCGTCTCTCGAACCGCACCGCCGCCTGACGCCCGCTTCCGTCGTTTCATAACGGCACCCTCCCCACTCGGCCGGGCCGTCGATGCGGCTCAGGCCGGGAACGCGAAACTCGGCGCCCGCCGTCGTCACGACCGCGCCTTCCGCCTCGAAGCGGATCGCGCGCACGTGCCCGTGGCTCGGGAAGACTTCGAGCCCCAGGACCGGTACCGCGAGCAGAAGGAGCGGGAGCATGGCCGTTTACCAGGCGTTCTTGTCGACGACGTAGTGCGTCTTGGCGGCGGTGCGCGAGCCGTCTCGGCCCACGACCGCGACCGTCACCGTGTACCTGCCCTCGGGGGTGTTCCGGGGAACGAGGAAGCGTCCGACCCACTTTTTTCGCTCGGGGTCGTACGCGCACAGCTGCGTCTTGCCGAAGGGGTACTTCGCGACGACGGCGGCGGTCCCGGCCGGGGCCGAGACTAGGAGTACGGGGTCGCCCGGCTTGAGCCGGGGGAGGGAGACGGAGGCCGCCACTCCCGCCTTCGGCGGGGCGGCGGCGACGTCGTCGTTGCTCGGCCCGAACTCCACGAGCAGGAGCGCGAGGACGAGGATGCCGAGCCCGACGGCGATCGAGATGTGAAACCGGTCGTTGTGCTGGTCCATGGCTCCAGTACGAAGTGCGCGCGCGGATTATTTCAGCTATCCTCCGGCCATGTCCCTGCTTCTGCTCCTAGCCGCGCTCGCCGCGGCCGCGCCCTCGGAGCGCGACCCTAAGTGGTACGCCTGCACGAGGGACTCGCAGTGCGTCGCAGCTGAGGGACTGTGCGGGTCGCCGGGCGCGGTGAATCGGAAGTTCAGGGACCCGCATCTGGCCTGGACTTCGCAACGAAACGCCGAGATCGACTGCGAGCACGTCATCGCCGGACCGCAGGATATCGAGTGCCTCGCCAAGAAATGCACGTCATCAGCGAAGACCTCCCTAGACGAGCGCAAGCAGCGCCGGGCCTGCTTTGACGCCGGAGGCTCGTGGGGCGGCCTCGAGCACGGCCGCGGCCGTTCGCCGGGCTGCACGAAGCCCGCTCCCGACGCCGGCAAGCCTTGCACGGATGGAGCGCAGTGCGCCTCGGGCTCCTGCGTGGGGGAGAGGGGCGGGGGAAAGCCGGGCTGCTGGGAATGGCTGGGCGCGCCCAAGGGCTGCCGGGACTTCTGGAAGAACGGAAAGCCCCAGTCGGTCTGCGTCGACTAGGAAAGCGTTCGGAAGAGAAAGAGTCCCAGCAAGGTCAACGCGAGGCCCGTCGTGCCGATCCAGAACCCGGCGCTGCGATTGACCGTCGGGGCGGGCAGTCCCCGGCGCTTCGCCTTCACGTGTTCTATCACGCCGACCGCGACGC
The DNA here is from genome assembly GCA_016212845.1 of Elusimicrobiota bacterium. GTDB lineage: Bacteria > Elusimicrobiota > Elusimicrobia > UBA1565 > JACRDR01 > JACRDR01. The sequence continues at coordinate 126 of JACRDR010000068.1, read as the reverse complement.
CGATCGCCATCAAGGCCGGCGGGAACGCGACGACGCCGAGCACGATCCAGAGCAGCTCGGCGGGCGGGCCTTCGCCCCGCCGGTCCACGAGGATGTTCCGCAGGGACCGCATCGAGTTTAGGTTAA
>JACRDR010000067.1 GCA_016212845.1 Elusimicrobiota bacterium | reverse complement strand
TGCGCAAGGGCGGACATAACCAGGCGATGGATCTCTTGAAGAAAGTGGAGACGGTCGCCTCCGCTTCGGCGGGCGCCGGCGGCGACCTCGCCAGCAACCTGAACTCGCGCAGCTTCGACGGCAACTCCGCCAAATCCGCCCTCGGCGGCCAAGGCACCGCCGCCTCGGGCGGCGCGCTGGTCAACTCGGGCGTCGCCGAAAACCTGAAGCTCGACGATCCCAAGCTCAACAAGAAGGAGCTCAAGGTTCCGGAGATCAAAGGCGATAAGCCCGCCGATCCGCAGGCGGACTTGGAGCGCCAGCTCATGACGATGGTCATTACGATGGCGATCGGCGGCATCCTCGGGCCGACGTTCGGCGCGATGGGCACAGGCATGGCGAACATGCTGTTCAACCAGAATATGCAGTATCACCCCGGCGGCGGCGCCTGCTCCAACGGCAAGAGTCCGACGACGAACTGCACTTGAGGACTAACATGGAAACCACCGAATCTCCCGAGTCCATGGTGAACCGCCCGCAAAGGGAAGAAAAGAAAGGAGCGGGTTTTCTCGCCAATTTCCTCAACAAGGTCGGCCTCGGCGGCGCGGCGGGCGAAACCGCCGGCGTCAGCGTCGGCTCCGCCTCGATCGGCGCGGCCGGCGGCGGCGGCCTCGCGGGAGGGGGAATTCTCGCGACGAAGGCCGGCATCGTGGCTCTGATCGTTGCGGGTACCACGGTGGCCGCCGGCATCGGCGTGGTGGGCCGCAACGCGCTCTCCGGCAAGGGCGGCGGCGTCACCGACGGCATCTATTCGCTTTTCCCGGGCAAGACGGGCTCCGGGGCCGCCGCGGGCGCCTCCGGCGAGATCTCCGGCAGCGTTCCGGGAGCTTCTTCTTCGCTCGACTACATGGCCCAGGCGGCCAAGAACGATCCCTACATCGGCGAGCAAGCGGCCACCGCCGAGGCGGGCGCCGCGGCCGGCTCCGCGTCGGCCGACGCCGCGGCTCCCGGCCAGGTCCAGGCCCCGAACAACTCGAACGCCCCCGCCAACGTTAGTACCGCCCGGCTCGGCGCTAAGCGGAATACGATGGCCAGCTTCACCGGCTCGGGCGGCGCGGTCGGCGGAGGTGCGAGCATGTCCGCGCGCGCGCCGGAAACCGGACAGCAAGGGATGACCGGCAGCCGCGGCGGCCGCATGGTCGCCATGAACCGCGGCATGACCTCGGCTGGGACGGGGGGGCGGGCGCTCGTCGGCAACCGCGGACTCCGGGCCGGCGATCAGGCTCGCTCCGCGCTGCTGGACGGTAACCGCGCCGGCGGCAGCCGCAATCCTTCGATGGCGGCAGCGGGCCGCACGTTCGACGGCGCCGCGGCTCCGGGCGGCATGCAGAGCTCCGCCGCGGGCGGCCCCACCGCCTCGATGGACGGCGGCGTCGGCAACGGCGCTCGCGACCGCTTCACGCCGAGCAAGACGCTCGATACGCGAGAGCTTCCTCCCGTGAAGCCCGTCGAAAAGGAGCAGGACTCGACCCCCTATAAGACGCAGATGTATATCGCGGTCGGCGCGCTCGTCGTGGCGATGGCGCTGATGATGTGGGCCGGCAAGGTTAAGGACAAGGCGAAGGCGATGCCCGGCGTTACGCCCGCCGACGCGGCGGCGAAGGCGGCCGAGCTCCAGATGGCGGCCATGCTCCACCTCGCCGCCGCCGCCGCCGCCGCGATCGCGCTGGCGATGGGCGTGATCATCATGACCGCCTACGGCCAAAAGGTGCAGGGGATGATCCTGGCCGGAATCGGCGGCATCATGGCCGGCTGGAACGCTTATAACGCCTACAACGCCTTCTCCGAAGACCCCGAAGCCGAGCGGGCGAAAGCGCTCAAGCTGGAGCAGCAGGGAGTGCAGGAAGCCCAAGCCCAGATGAATGGCGGAAAAATCACCGCTGAAACCTACAACGGGAAAGTGGACGCCTTCAACGACAAGTTCTTCGGACGGCCGGAGGGTGGATTCCAAAATGGAGTCAGACCCGATGGGATTTGGGAGGCCGGAAAAACCACCGGCTTCGGAAAGGATGGCGCGAACATCATGCTGAACACGAAGGGAACCTGGGTTCCCGGGACTCCCGGCGGTTAAGTAGGTACCAGGAATTGATTAGGGAGAATACGTAGCCCAAGCGCGCCGCTCTTCGTCCTGGAGTGGCGCCTCCCCTCGTCGCAGAAGGGAACTTTTTCGGCCCTCATTCGTATATATGGGTAGGGCCATGCCTAGAATTCTTCGACCCCACGTTCCAGGGACCGTCTTCCACATCTATACGCGAGGGAATTTCCGCCAAGACATTTTCCTGGGTACCGATGATTGGGACTACTTCCAGAACCGCCTAGCCAAGATCAAGGCGCTTAGGCCATTCCGACTCTACGCCTACGCCCTGATGACGAATCACCTGCATCTCCTCATGGAGGCGCTGGAGACCCCGCTTTCCGATATCCTGCATATGCTGCTCCAGCCTCACGCGAGGCGCATCAATCTGAAGCTCGCGCGCACAGGGCACCTCTTTCAAAGCCGATACCAATCGGTCTTGGCCACGCGCGACGCTTATCTTCAGCAGCTCGTGCGCTACATCCATCTCAATCCCGTCAAGGCCGGCATGGTCGCGAACCCGGAGGCCTGGCCCTATTCGGGACACTCCGAGTATCTCGGGACGAGCGACCGCGGATTGGTCGACACGGAGTTCATTCTATCGACCTTCCATTCCGACCCGATGACCGCGCGAGCCGCCTACCGGGATTTCGTCAACGATGGGATCGGGGAGAACATCGAGTTGGAGGTCGACGAGTTCTCTTATCCGTTGATCGTCGCCCCGCCTCCGGCTGCTCCCATGGTTTCGATTGACCGGCCGTCGCTGCAGGAGTTCGCGGTCAGGGTGGGCAGCACCGCCGAGATTCTGCGCGCCCACTCGAGGTTCGCCGCCGTGGTCGAGGCGAGAAAGGGCTTTATCGAATCGGCGTTTAGAGCCGGCTATTCCGTGGCGGAAATCGCGGAATTCTTGGGATTCACGCGATCAGCGGTATCCAGATCCCTGCGCCGCCTATTCACGTAAGTCAATTCCTGGTACCGATCAGCTCATGTCGTCGTATTGGCGCTGGTCGTTGTAGGCGTCGGCGGAGCCCTTGCCGTAGCGCTTGTCCCACTTTTCGGGGTTCACGACGCGCTTGGTGTCGGGGTCCACGCCGTACTTCTTGCGGTAATCGCTCTTGTGCTTCGCCACGTCGTCGTCGGTATCGCCTTCGTGGGCGGTGTCGGCGAGCATGCCGCCGCCGGCGGCGCCAAGGGCAAGCCCCGCGGTTTGCAGCGCCATCCCTTCGTTGGCGGCGATGGTTTCTGGATTGAGCATGGCGACGACCAAGGCGACGCCGCCGATAATCGTATACATGGTGCCTTGCCAGTACTGTCCCATGGCTATCATGTAGATGCCCAAGAGTGTCAGAACCGCGGCCAGCGCTTCGACGATCATCAGACAGGCCTTGAAGGCGGCGAGAACTCCGGGGTACGCGATGAACTTTTGGAGAACGGCCATGATGAGCCCTAGCACGCACAAGGCGTAGCAGAGAAATTTCGCCAGCGTGACCGCCCACTGGTAGGGAGTGACGTTCTCGAAAGCCGGCACTTCGGGAACGTTCGCGCCGGGGTCCACGTCACCGGCGTCCGCCGTGCCGAAGGTCGGGCCGCCTTCGGCGCCTTCGGGAGCCATCGCGCCGAAGCCGCCTCCGGATTGCGCCGCGGGGGCGCTCGCGCCGGGGCCGCTGACCTGCTGGGGAGCCGGTGCCGCCGCTTC
>JACRDR010000073.1 GCA_016212845.1 Elusimicrobiota bacterium | reverse complement strand
TTTCTTTGGCGCAGGATTCGTCTCTCTAGATAGTCTTCAGGTCGCTCCATTGCCCTCTACCCAAATATACGAATCACTCGCAAAAAAGTTCCCCTCTCAGACGAGAGAGGGAACTTTTTGGCGGTTCATTCGTACTTGTGGGGATGGAGACCGCGACGATTCAGGAGGAATTGCGCGAGGTGGCGTCGTTGGTGACGGACCTCAGCGAGCAGGTGGAGGGGCTGCGCGAGTTCTTGATCGAGCTCGCGAAGCGCCAGGAGAAGTTCGCCGGAGTGCTCGAGGACATCACAGGGGAGGACGTGTGATGGAGCAATCCGAGCTTTTCGAGGACGCCGGAGGGTTGCGGACCGCGCTCGTGGGCAAGCGCGAGGAGTTCGGCGCGCTGTTTTCGGGGTTTACCCGGCTGCGCGCGATTTCCTATGTCGCGTCCCTCCGGACGCTCCTGGCGCTCTTCGAGCAGGGCTTCGAGTCGGTGGAGCTCGTGGTCGGAGAGAACCTGGACGCCTCCTACCGGCGGCAGCTCGCGGAGGGCGGGCTCGCGCTGGCGGAGACGCTGGGCAAAAAAATCGCGGACGGGACGCTCAAGATCTTCTTGCCCCGGCGCGCGATGCACACGAAGCTCTACTTGCTGGAAAACGCCGCGGGGGCGCGGATCATCCAGACCTCCGCGAACCTGACGGAGACCGCGCGCGACGCGGAGCGCCAACTCAATTACGCGTGGTACGTCGATCTGCCAGTCGCGCACCCCTTCTGCGAGCGGGTGCGGACGGACTACGCGGCGCACGTCCGCCAGAGCGTCCCCTTCCTCGGGGATTTGGCCGAGCTCGTGCGCTCCCAGCGCGAGGAGCAGCGCCGAAAAGCGATCGAGGCGTGGCTCCGCGGCGCGGAGGAGGCGGACGTCGAGCGCGAGGCGCGCGCGCTCCTGCAGAGGCTGGCCGAAAAAGCGCTCGAAGGCGGGCTCCTGGCCCTGCCGCTGCCGGAGGCGCCGGCGGCCCGCCGCCTCGCCCAGCGCGCGCTCGAGGGCTTGGGCGCGACGGTCTCCGGCGGCGAGCTGCGCGTGCCGGCGAGCGCCTACCTCCGCTGGGTGCAGAAGACCCACGGCGTGCCGATGGCGCGGGTGGACGGCGCGGCGGCCCGGATCGCCTTCGACGGGAAGGTCGAGCGCTGGGACGCGCCGCTGCCCGAGCCTGCCTTGGCGCACGCGCACCTGGCCCGGCTCGAGGCGTTCTTCGACGCGGTCGCCTTCGGGCGCTCCTCCGAGCTGGGGCTGGCCCAGACGCACATGTTCGAGGCGCTCCTGGCGGTTTGGTCCGCCCCCTTCGCGCACGAGTGGATGAAGCTCAAGCGAAAGCACTACGGCGCGATCGACTCGAGGGGGCCGAGGACGCTCTACGTGTACGGGCCGTCGCAGAACGGCAAGAGCACGTTCCTCAAATACGCGCTCCACCGCATGGCGGGGCGGCAGCTCGAGCCGCTGTCCGGCGCGGACTTCGGCAAGCGGAAGCTGCTGGCGGCCGCCTCCGTCGGCACGAACTTCCCGCTCGTCTTCGACGACCTCGTGCTCAACGGACGGCAGGCGCTGTTCGAAGACGTGCTCAAGAACTACTGGGAGAGCTGGTGGAAGGACGAGCGGACCGCCCCGGCGCTCGCGATCTCCTCGAACGCCCATTCGCTGCCGCCGTGGGCGAAGTCGCGGTTGAAGAGGCTCGACTTCGACGTCCACTTCCCGCCGTCGGAAGAAGGCAAGAAGGCGCTCGCCGCGGCCTTCGCCGGAGAGTGCCGGGTGTTCAGCTGGTTCGCCGGGCTGTACCTCCGGAAGCTCGCCCAAGGCCTGCCGCCGCCGGACGACGAGCTCGCCTGGGCGCGCGGCGCGATGAACCGGCTGTACGTGCACGCCGGCCGAAAGCCGCCGGCCTATTTCCCCGCGCGGCCCGCGGAGGCGCTCTTCGACCCCGGGCGCAAAGCCTGGCGCGAGGCGGTGCGCCTGCGCAAGGCGCGGCTCGAGCCGGACGGCGAGCGGACGCTGATTCACTTCGCCGACGACGTCCAGTTCTTCGAGCTCAAGGAGTACGAGGGCCACCTCCCGCCGCAGATCAAGCAGCGGAGGCTCGGCAAGACGCTCATCGTCGAGACCCCGGCGGAGCTCGTCGAATGGCTGGGCGACGCCGCGGGATTTTGGGGCCTCGCCGCGCGGTATTGCACGTTTTAACGGTATCTGTTAAAATAGGTAAAGATGATCCGCAGTTTCGGCGACGGCAAGACGCGGGACATCTGGGATGGAAAGAACACTTCGGCGGCGAGGAAGGTGCCGCCGGAACTCTGGAACGCGGCGCATCGCAAGCTCGACATGCTCCACGCGGCGCACGAGCCGAGGGACCTCCGGATTCCGCCGGGGAACCGGCTCGAGAAGCTGCACGACAAGAGCGGCGAACTTTACAGCATCCGGATCAACGACCAATTCCGGGTCGTGTTCAGATGGACGCAAGACGGAGCCGACGGCGTCCGGATCACGGACTACCGTTGAGGAGGAGAGCATGATCCCTGAAAGCAGAAGGCCGACGCACCCGGGCGAGATCCTCCTCAAGGAGTTCCTCGAGCCGATGATGTTTTGGG
>JACRDR010000075.1 GCA_016212845.1 Elusimicrobiota bacterium | reverse complement strand
GAGCGCGGCGAGGTCGGCGGCGTTGTCCTCGAGGAGCTGCGCGAGCTTAAATAGGCACGCGGCGCGCTCGCCGGGCGACTTGCGAGACCAGCCCTCGAAGGCGGCCTTCGCTTTTTGGACGGCCTGGTCCACGTCCTTCGCGGACATGTCCTTCACTTCCGCGATGACCGCCTCCGTCGCGGGGTTGATGACCTTGCGCATAGTCGACGACGGCTTCTCGAGCGTCTTCGGCATGTTAAGAAACCTTCCTCGCCGGCAGTCTAGGCGATTCGAAATGCTTCGAGTTCACGTCCTTGAAGACTTTCTCCATCAGGGTGAGCGCGCGGTCCATTTCGGCGTCCGTGAGGGTCAGCGGCGGTTCGATCCGGAGCGTCTTCGCGTGGAACAGCGTGCCCGCGACGAGGAGTCCGCTGTCGAAGAGGCCCTTCGCGACCTCGTAGCCGATCTCGTCCGACGGGAACTCGATGCCCATCATGAAGCCCTTGCCGCGGACGTCGACGCAGAGCTTCGGGAAGCGGCGGCGCAGCGTGCGGAGCTTGAGCATCATCGCGTTGCCCATGCGCTCGCCGCGCTCGGGCAGCTTCTCCTCGAGCAGGACGTGGATGCCGGCGATCGCCGCAACGCACGCCAGCGGGTTGCCGCCGAAGGTCGTCGAGTGCAGCCACGGCTCGGGGAAGAGGTGCTCCCAGATCGTCTTGTTCGATACGAACGCGCCGATCGGCATCACGCCGCCGCCGAGCGCCTTGCCGAGGCACATGATGTCGGGGACCACGTTCCAGTGGTCGACCGCGAACATCTTGCCGGTGCGGCCCATGCCGGTCTGGACTTCGTCGCAGATGAGGAGCGAGCCGTAGCGGTCGCATAGATCGCGGACGCGCGGGAGGTAGTCGTCCGGCGGGACGTTGATGCCGCCCTCGCCCTGGATCGGCTCCAAGATGACGGCCGCGATGTCGTTGCCGACGGTGTCCGCGGATTTCAGGGCCGACTCGATGAAGTCGGCGTCGCCGTAGGGGACGTGGTAGCAGTCGGGCAGGATCGGGAGGAACGGCTGGCGGAATTTCGCGCGCGCGGTCGCGGAGAGCGCGCCGAGCGTCTTGCCGTGGAACGCGCCGACGGTCGCGATGAAGGACTTGCGGCCCGTGTGGAGCATCGCGAGCTTCATCGCGCCTTCGACCGCCTCGGTGCCCGAGTTGCCGAAGAAGGAGTACTGCAGGTCGCCGGGCGTGATCTCGGCGACGAGCTTGGCGAGCAGCGCGCGGAAGGGCTCCAAGAGCTCCTGCGAGTGGAGCGCCTGCCGCTTCATCTGGTTCTGCACCGCCTGCATGACCTTCGGGTGCCGGTGGCCGACGTTGTAGATGCCGAAGCCGCCGAGGAAGTCAATGTACTTCTTCCCGTTGATGTCGGTGAAGCCGTTGGCGTTGTCCGACCATTCGATCGACGTGTAGTCCGTCGAGACCGCCTTGCGGTATTCGAGGATGCCGGGGTTGATGTGGTTCTCGTAGCCGGAGAGGGTGGACTTATGGATCCACTCCTTGTCCTCGGGCGAGAGCTCGTCCTTGGCCAAAACGTCCAAAATGCGCTGAGATTCCTTCAGGATGTCCGCGGCGGCGCCTTTCATAGGGGGCTCCTTTCCATTCTTTCGACGAACCGGAAAACTTTACGATCGGCAAGCTCTTTGAAAAAAATGTCCTCTTTGAGCGCGCTTTCGGGCGCATCCACGCCGGCGCGCTTTTGCGTCTGGCGGCGGGCAAGCATCAAACCGACCAGCGAGCCGGTGTAGCCGACGCCGGCGGCGCCCGCGGAGACCGCGCCCTGCGCCCGCATCTCGCAGTCGAGCTCGCGCGTGAGGGAGGCGCCGTTGGCGGTGCCGGTGATGCGCACGCGCAGGACCTCGAAGTCGCCCGGATCGCCGGAGATCCCCAGCGCGCTCTTCTGCGCGAGCGCGGTGAGGAAGCGCCGCGGGCTGACCGAGTGTCCGTTGACCGGCATGGGCTTGTCCTGATCGAGGCCCATCGCGACCATCATCGCGAGCTGGGCTTTGACGGCGGGCGGGTAGACGATCTTGAAAAACAGGTTCTGCACGCGCTTCGCCTTGAGGTAGCCGGGGAGCGTCGCCACTTCCGAGTGGATGACGGTGCCGGCCTGGCAGCGGCCGATGGGCGCGACGAAGTCGAGCGTGTCGGGCTCGGAGTGCGCCTTGACGGAGGCGAGCTTCCCCCCTTTCCAAACGGGAGCGGGCATCACGTACTCGTCGAGCATCGTGCGAATGGAGAACGGGGGCAAGAACGATTCCTGCGTCTGCGTCGGGTCCCAGCTCGCGTCGTAGATGCCGACGGTATCGATCGTATCGAACTCGCGCGCGAGCCGCGCGACCATCATGTTCGTGATGCCGGGCGTCGAGCCGCAGCCGAGCACGGCCCAGAGTCCCGCCTTCTCGAACTCGCGCCGGCGCGCGAGCTGCTTGAGCGTCATGTGGAACAGCCCGCCGAGATCGACGTAATGCGCGCCGAGGGCGAGCGCCAGGTCCATCGCCTTGAGGTTCAGCTCGTACCAGGAAGCGTTGAGGACGACGTTTGCGCCGGCGAGGGCGCGCGCGGCGGCGGCGGTGTCGGTCAGGTCGATCTGGACGACCTTGATTTTCTTGCGGCCGGGGATCTTGGCGAGGACGGCGGGCGCGCGGGCGATCTCGCGGTCGGCGGCGAAGATTTGGGAGACACCCGTGGCGCGGGCGAGATCGTGCAAGGCCGCCTCGGCCATCAGACCGAGGCCCCCAAGGACCGCTACTTTGACCGCCATTCTCTCTCCAAATGCCGCGTAGGTATTGCGGCGACGTACCTTCGCCTGGGAGCCTGTACGCTCGGCCTACTCGGATCCCCCGGAAGGTAGCCCGGGCGCCGTAGGTGCGAAGGTCGTGGCATGCTAGCACAGGGCCTGGGGGGCGGTCAAGGCATTACCTGCGGCGGGCGGCCCGGGAAGCTGGGCCTTGGGGCCTATAGGATGCGTATTACCTTCGGGTTGTCAGGATTGTCAGCGGGCGGGAAAGTGGGCAACCTTGTGGATAACCCTCCTCCCGATACGGGTTTAAGTACTGATTATTCCAGGATAATCTTGAACTTCAGCTTCACGTTGCCAACATGGCCCGCTTCCATCCGGTCGGCGATCATGCCCGCGAGGCGCTGAACCGCGTTATATTGCTGCGTTTCCCGGTTCCCGGCGCCCTTGTAAACCGACTGGGAAGCCTGCCGGGAGGCCCCGCAGAGGCCCAGGGAGCGCAGCCCGGTGCAAGAGAGGCGATAGCCGGCGTGGCGCACGGCCTGGAGGAGGACATCCTGGCGAAACACGGCTACCCGACGGCCGAGGCGCTCT
>JACRDR010000069.1 GCA_016212845.1 Elusimicrobiota bacterium | reverse complement strand
GGCGGCGCGGAACGCGCCGAGACGGGTGGAAAGCGCGTCGAAGGCGCCGCGAGACTTCGCGTTCAGAGACTTGGCGCCGGCGGCCTCGAAGGCGAGCTGAAGGCGCTTCACGCGCGCCTGCGCCGAGGTCATCAGTAGGTTCGCGTTGACGATCGAGCCGTTCGCCGCCCGGTAGGCCGCCTCGAACTCCCCCTTGGGAGGGAGGGCGGCGGCGACGGCGACGAGAAGGGCGAAGGTCATGCTTTGATGAGGCAGCGCTTGAGCTTCGCCTCGAGCTGAGGACGGTCGACCTTCGAGCCGATGAAGACGAGTTCGTTCGAGGGCGCGATGTCGCCCGCGGAAGCGGCGGCCTGCGAGCTGTAGGAGCCGCTCAGGAACTGGACGCGGTGCGTGCCGCCCGGAAACCGGACGCGGCCCTTCGCGCGGTAGATGCCGCCCGGCAGCCGCTCCAGGAACGCCTGGAGGTCGGCCGGGTCGAGGGTGCCCTCGATGCCGACGCGCTCGGCCTCGAACCCCTGCGCGCGGTCGGCGGTCTCGCCCTCGAGGATGCCGCGGAGGTCCACCCGGCCGTGGCGGGCCCGGACGACGAGCGCGCGCGGCTGGATCTTGCGGATCTCCTTCTCGGCGCCGGAAAGCTGAGCCTTCGTGGCGACGTCGGCCTTGTTGAGGATGACGACGTCGGCCGCCCGGAGCTGCATGACGTAGTAGTAGGCGAGCGTCTGGAAGAGGCTGAAGAAGCCCGCCGCGTCGACGACGACGATCGTGGGCTCGATTGAGATCAGGTGCTTGAGGGACGGCGCGTCGGACAAGGTCTTAAGGATGCGCGCGGGCTCGGCGATGCCGGTCGACTCGATCAGGATGCGGTCGGGGTTCCGCCGGGCGAGCGTCTTGAGCGCGAGCACGAGCTCGTTGGGGCTCTGGCAGCAGAGGCAGCCTTGCGCGAACTCCAATACCCCTTCTCCCTTGCCCTCGAGCGCGATCTCGCCGAGCTCGTTGACGAGCACCGCCGCCTTCTCGGAGCCGGAGTGCCGGAGGAAATGCTTCACGAGCGTCGTCTTCCCCGAGCCGAGGAAGCCCGCGACGAGGTTGACCTTGATCGGTTTGGACGCCTTGTCCACTAGTTCATCCTCGGCGCGCGGCGAAGGAAGCGGCCGTGGGTCGTCTTGCCGACGAACCGGCCGCCCTTCACCATCTGCTCGCCTCTCACCAGCACGTCTTGGATCGCGCAATTGACGACCCGGCCCTCGTAGGGATTGTAGTCGACTTTCATGTGCAGCAGCTTGTGGGAAAGCTTGGTTTTCTTCTTCGGGTCCATTACCACGAGGTCGGCGTCGGCTCCGGGCATGATCGCGCCCTTCCGGGGATAGAGGCCGAAGAGCTTCGCCGGCGTGGTGGACGTGATCTCGACGAAGCGCTGCGGCGTGATCCGCCCTTCGACGACGCCGTCCCAGAGCAGCATCATGCGGGTCTCGATGCCGGGCGCGCCGTTGGGGATCTTGGAGAAGTCCTTCTTGCCGAGCTCCTTGCCGATCTTGCCGCCGTGCGCCTTCATGCAGAAGGAGCAGTGGTCGGTGGAGACGACCTGGAGCCAGTTCTGCGAGAGGCCCCTCCACAGGCGCTCCTCGTTGCCCTTCGGGCGGAGCGGCGGGCTCATGACGAACTTCGCGCCCTCGAAGCCGGGGCGCTCGTAGTCCTCGTAGGACAGGTAGAGGTACTGCGGGCAGGTCTCGGCGGAAACCGGCAGGCCGCGCTCGCGCGCCCGGCGGACCTCGTCCATCGCGTCGCCGGCGGAGAGGTGGACGATGTAGAGAGGCACGCCCGCCATCTCGGCGAGCGCGATCGCGCGGCGCGTGGCCTCGGCTTCCGCCGACATCGGCCTCGTCAGCGCGTGGTACTTGGGCTCGATCTTGCCCTCGGCGAGCGCCTTCTTCACGAGCACGTCGATCACGCCGCCGTTCTCGGCGTGCATGCAGATCATGCCGCCGTTTTCCTTCGTGCGCATGAGGGCGCGAAATATCGTCTGGTCGTCGGACTGAAAGATTCCGGGATACGCCATGAAGAGCTTGAAGGAGGGCACGCCCTCGTCGACGATCTTGTCCATCTCGGGCACGGCCTTTTCCGGCAGGTCGACGACGATCATGTGGAAGGCGTAGTCGACGGCGGATTTCCCCTCCGCCTTCTCGTGCCACTCGTCGAGCGCGGCGCGGAGTGTGCTTCCCCGCTTCTGGATCGCGAAGTCGACGATGGACGTCGTGCCGCCGCAGACCGCGGCGGTCGTGCCGCTGACGAAGTCGTCGGCGGTGGTCGCGCCCATGAACGGCATGTCGAGGTGCGTGTGCACGTCGATGCCGCCCGGCAGGACGTTTAGGCCCTTGGCGTTGAGCGTCTTCGAGCCCGAGGACGGGATGTTCTCGCCGATGGCGACGATGCGGCCCTTGGCGACGGCGATGTCCGCCGTGTACTGGTCGGCGGCGGTGATGATCGTTCCGCCTTTGACGACGAGATCGTAGCTCATGCGGCCTCCGGGACCGGCGCGGCATGGGTCGAGAGCTTCATCAGGCCCCAGTAGACGGCCAGAGAGATGCCGAAGCTCACGAACCAAGCGTAGTGGTACAGCTCTCGAAAGAACGAGGACGTCTCGCGGACCTTGATGACGTCGAAGAAGCCGGGGACGCAAGGGGCCACGCCCAGAACGAGGGCGATGACGGCGGCGGCGTTGAAGCCGCCCGAAAACCAGTACGGGCCGTCCTTGCGATACAGCGACGGCAGGTCGAGCGAAGCATTGCGGATGAGATAGTAGTCGCCGATCAGGATGCCGCCGATCGAGCCGAGCAGCGCCGAGTAGCCCACGAGCCAGGTGAAGCTGTAGCCCGCGGGATCGGCGACCAGCCGCCAGGGCTGGATGAGGATGCCTATGACGCCCGTGATCAGGCCGCCCGTGCGGAAGCTGATGCGCCGCGGGGCGAGGTTGGCGAAGTCGTTGGCCGGGCTCACGACGTTGGCCGCGAGGTTGGTCGCGAGCGTCGCTAGGCACAGCGAGAAAAGCGAAACCGTCAGCACGAGCGGGTTCTTGAATTTCGTCGTGATCAAGACGACCGGGTCCCAGATCGGCTGGCCGTAGAGCACCGCGGTCGCGGAGGTGACCGCCACGCCGATGAACGAGTAGAGCGCCATCGTCGTCGGCAGGCCGAGCGCCTGGCCCACGATCTGGTCGCGCTGGGTCTTGGCGTAGCGCGTGAAGTCCGGGATGTTGAGGGAAAGCGTCGCCCAGAAGCCGATCATGCCCGTCAGCGACGGGAAGAAGACCGACCAGAACTTCCCTTCCTTGGCTCCCCCCGCCACGAAGGCCGACGGCTGGCTGAGCATCGGGCCGAAGCCGCCCGCCTGCACGTACGCCCAGCCGAGCAGCGCCAGGCCGAGCAGGATCAGGAGCGGCGCCTTGATGTCGAGGAGCACCCGGATCGACTCGATGCCGAGCCAGATCACGACCATGTTGATCGACCAGAAAAGCAGGAAGCACGCCAGCTGCGGCAGCGTGATGCCCGCCACGAACGGCGCGGCCTGCTCCCATGACGGGAAATAGAGCGCCAGAATCTTGAAGATCGCCCAGCCGCCGATCCACGACTGGATGCCGAACCAGCCGCAGGCCACGAACGCGCGGAGCAGCGCGGGAATGTTCGCGCCGAGCGTGCCGAACGACGCGCGG
>JACRDR010000018.1 GCA_016212845.1 Elusimicrobiota bacterium | reverse complement strand
TGAGCGTGTGCACGAGCTCGACGGGGCCCTTCGCGCCGCGGCGGAGCCTGGCGTTCATGCGGCGGGCCTGGAAATCGGTGCAGTTCGAGCACGAGGAAATCTCGCGATAGCGCCCCTCGGACGCCATCCACACCTCGAGGTCGTACGTCTTGCAGGAAGCGAAGCCGATATCGGCGGTGCAGAGCTCGAGTACGCGGTGCGGCAGCTCGAGCGCGGTGAGCACCGTCTCGGCGTTGCGCGTCATCTCCTCGAGGGCGTTCATGCTGTCCTCGGGCTTCGAGATCCAGACCATCTCGACCTTCTCGAACTGGTGCACGCGAATCATGCCCCGAGTGTCCTTGCCGTAGGAGCCGGCCTCCTGGCGAAAGCACGGCGTCGCCGCGGTGAACTTCATCGGCAGCGCGGTCTCGTCGAGGATCGACTCGCGCACGAGGTTCGTCAGCGGAATCTCGGAGGTCGAGATCAAAAAGAGCTCGTTGGCCTTTCCTTCGGAGGAGGAGCCCTGCGTCGCGTACATGTCCTCGCGAAACTTCGGGAGCTGGCCCGTCCCCTCGAGAATCTCGGGCCGCACGAGATACGGCGGCGCGACCTCGAGGTAGCCGTGCTTCTGCGTGTGGAGATCGAGCATGAACTGCACGACCGCGCGCTGCAGCCGCGCGCCCTGGCCCTTGAGGACGACAAATCGGGATCCGGACAGTTTTACACCGTTCTCGATGTCGAGAACGCCGAGCTTTTCGCCGACGGTCTGGTGATCGAGAGCGCCGATGCCGATCGCGGGCTCCGGACCGCCCTTGCGGCGCACCACGTTGTCGGCCTCGGACTTCCCGACGGGGCAGGTCGCGTGCGGCAGATTGGGCAGCCCCATGATGAGGTCGCGCTGCTTGGCGGTGGATTCCTCGAGCTCTTTCTCGCCCGTCTGCAGCTCCCCCTTGAGCGCGCCGACTTCCGCCTTCAGGCTCGCGGCGAGCGCCTCGTCTTTCGCGGCCATCGCCTTGCCGATCTTGGCGCTCGACTCGTTGCGCTTGGCGCGAAGCTCCTCGACGCGCTTGAGGAGCATGCGGTAGCGCTCGTCGATCGCGTAGAACTCCTCCAGAACGGGCAGGTAGCGGCCGCTGCGGTCGGAGATGCCCTTCTTGGCGGCGGCGGGATCGGCGCGAAGGAGCTTGGGGTCGTTCACTGGTTCACGACGGGGAGCGTCTGCTCGAGAATCCGCTGCTCGAGCCCCTCCCCCGTCCTCGGCTCGACCATGACCTGGATGCGCAGCGCGTCCGGCCAGTAGCCGGCGCGAAACGTCTTCTTCAGGAACACGTCGAGCACCAAATCGTTGATGGGCACTTCCTTCACTTGGTTCGCGCCGATGCGGGCGACGCGGCGCTCGGCGAGATAGAACGGCACGGTCCACGTGCCCTCGCCGCCGGTCTGGCCGATCTTCGCCTGCCGGGCGGCGATGGCGTAGCGGAGCACCGCTCCCTCGGCGGCCTTCGGGCCCCGGTTGACGACGGTCACGACCACGCGCGGGCGCGCGGGGACTTTCGCCGACGGCGGCTGGATCCAGCGCTCGACCGTCTGGTAGCCGCGGGGCTGCGCGCCTTTCGGCGACGGCAGCTGCCACGCGACCGAGCGGAGCACGAGTTCCGCCGAAGCGGAAACCGGAGAGACGAGGGCCAGGACGCAAAGCGCCCACCGCAGCCTGCGCATTCGGGCGATTGTAGCAAAAGGGGGGGTCAGCCCTTCACTACGCCGAAGGGCCGCATCCGCGCGATCTTGCGGGAGATCCCCGACCGGTGGCAAGCCTCGACCACCTCCGAGACGTCCTTGTACGCGAAGGGCGCCTCCTCGGCGAGGCCGCGCAGGGAATCGGTGCGCACGTGGATGCCTTCCTTAAGCAGCTCCCTCAGGAGCTCTCCACCGTGCGTCTGCTTGGCGGCCTGGGTCCGGCTCATCCGGCGGCCGGCGCCGTGGGCGGTCGTGCCCCACGTCTCCTTCATCGCCTGCTCGGTCCCGACGAGGACGTAGGAGTGCGTGCCCATCGAGCCGGGCAAGAGCACGGGCTGCCCGACGCCGCGATAGGCCTCCGGCACCTCGGGATGTCCGGCGGGGAATGCGCGCGTCGCGCCCTTGCGGTGCACGCAGAGGCGGCGAGGCTTTCCGTCGACGTCGTGCGTCTCCATTTTCGCGAGGTTGTGGCTCACGTCGTAGACGACGCGCACGTCGAGCTCCTTGGGAGCCCGCTGCAGCGTGCGCTCGAGCGTCTCGCGCACGCGCTGGGTGATCACCTGACGGTTGGCGCGCGCGAAGTTCGAGGCCGCCTTCATCGCCGCGAGGTACTCCTGCGCCTCCGGCGACGAGAGCGGAGCGCAGGCGAGCTGCGGGTCGGGCAGCCGGATGCCGAAGCGATGGCTCGCCTTGCGCATCACCTGCAGAAAGTCGGTGCAGACTTGGTAGCCCAACCCGCGCGAGCCGGTGTGGATTAGGATCACGAACTGCCCGCGGCGGAGGCCGAAGACTCCGGCGACCGTCTCATCGTAAATCTCGTCGACTTCCTGCAGCTCGAGGAAATGATTGCCGCTGCCGAGCGTGCCGAGCTGGTCGGCGCCGCGCTCGACGGCGCGGTCGGAGGGAACGTCCTCGCCCGCGTCGGGGAGGAATCCGCCGTCCTCGCAAACGTCGAGATCGGCCGCCTCGCCGAAGCCCTTAGATACCGCCCACTTCGCGCCATGGCGGAAGACGCCCTTCATTTCGCGCGCGTTGACGCGCAGCGCGCCGCCGGCGCCGACGCCCGAAGGCACGGCGGAAAAAAGCGCGTCCATGAGCCGGTCGATCTCGGGCCGGACCTGCGCGGCGTCGAGTCCGGTGCTCAAGAGCCGCACGCCGCACGAGACGTCGTAGCCGACGCCGCCGGGGCTGACCACGCCGTCGACCGCGTCGGTCGCCGCCACGCCGCCGACGGGCATCCCGTAGCCCCAATGCGCGTCGGGCATCGCGAGCGAGCGCCCGACGATGCCGGGAAGCGTCGCGACGTTGCGCACCTGCTCGACGACGCGCTCCGAGTCGATCTTGCCGATCAGCTTCTCCGAGGCGATGACGAGGCCGGGCACGCGCATGCCGCCCTCTTGGGGAATCTCCCAGCGGTAATCGTCGATCTTGCGCAGCATCGATTCCTACTCTAGTATATCGCCATGCGGCGCTTCCTTGCGGCTGTCCTGCTGTTGTGTTCCGTCCCGGCCTTCGCCCAGAACGCCGGGGGAAAGTGGGGCTTTATCGACCGCTCGGGAAAATGGGTGCTGCCGCCGCGCTGGGACTCGGTACGAAGCTTCGCCGCAGGGCTCGCGGCGGTGAAGGTCGGCGCCTTGTGGGGCTACATCGATCACTCGGGCAAGACCGCCGTCGAGCCGAGGTACGAAGAGGTCTGGTCCTTCGTTGACGGGCTCGCGCCCGTGAAGACCGGCGGGCGCTGGGGCTTCATCGACCGCTGGGGCACGGTCGTGATCGAGCCCCGCTACGACGACGCGGGCGGCTTCGCCGAGGGGCTCGCGCGCGTGAAGCAGGGAAATCTCTGGGGCTACATCGACAGGAGCGGCGCGACGAAGATCTCGCCGGCCTACGAGTTCGCGGGCTCCTTCACCGACGGCCTCGCGCGCGCCGAGGCGAACGGAAAGTCCGGGTTCATCGATCACACGGGCGCGTGGGCGGTCGCCGCCGCCTTCGACGACGTGCGCGGATTCTCCGAGGGACTCGCGGCGGTCAAATCCGGCGAGCGCTGGGGCTGGATCGCGCGCCACGGCGCGAGCAAGCTTTCGTTTCGCTTCGACGGCGCGGGCTCCTTCTCCGAAGGCGCCGCGTCCGCGCGCGAAGGGGGCCTTTGGGGCTACGTCGACCGCGGCGGCAAATGGCTCCTCAAGCCGAAGTGGCGCGCGTGCTCCGACTTCTCGGGCGGGCTCGCGGCCGCTAAGGCCGGAAACGGCTGGGGCTTCATCGATCGCACCGGCGCCTTCGTCATCGACCCGAAGTTCGGCGACGCGAACGATTTTTCCGAAGGAGTCGCCGCCGCCCAGGACTTGCAGTCATCGCCGCCACCGGGCAAAACCCCTTTTCCGCAAAAAAATTAGTCAATCGCTGACTGCCTTAAGCCAGGAGCTGACTCGCTCTGACTTCGCAAGTATTGAAGCGCCGTCCCGTTCCGCTACCCTTGGAGTGATGACCTCGACCGGCCGCCGGATTCACGAGTGGGGATGGGTTGGACTCGGCGCCCGGCTCGTTCCCGCTTACGGTCTTCGAGCGGTCGGTCGAGGTCACGCTCCTTTCATGGTCTTTTCGAGCCTGCCGTGATCCCGCAAACCCGAACGCACAACCAGCCCGACCCCGAAGACGGAAAGCTCCCCGCCCTGACCCGGTTCCGCGCCGCGCTCCTGCGCGCGACGCTCAAGCTCCGGCGAAGGAAGGACGCTGAGCCGCCCACCAAGTCCAACGACGCTTAGACGTCGAGGATGACGGTCGCGGCGTAGCCTTCATGGCTCGCTTGAATCTTCAGCCCGCCGAAGGTCGCCGCCTTGATCTCAAGCGCGAGCTTGGATTCTCCGAGCGGCGCGCCCGTAAGGGTTGCCTTCAACCCATCCTCTCCCGCCTCGAGCGAGTCGATCCGAACTGGAACCCACCGCTTGGTGCCAACGAGAAAAATCAACTCGTTGAGCCAGGACACGAGCAGATCTTCCGAGTCCTTCGGCTCGAGGGAAACCTCACGCGTCTCCGTCGCTTGGGGCGCCGGGTTCGCGGCATACAAGGCAAGAAGTCCCTCGCCCGCGGCGCGGCACAGCCCGGACTCGTCCTCGGCTTGCAGCTTTAGCGCGACTTCCGAGGTGTGTCCGACGATTTCGTAGGGGCTCATGGCGACAGGGTACTAAATGACTTAGAACCGAGTGGAGACCGACGATAGCACACCCGGTGCGGTACTGTCTTAGAGTCGATCAAGCACCCTTGTCAGCGTCTCTCGGAGCTGCTTGGCGATGGTCAACTGATTGCGGGGCAGAAACTCCCTGAGCTCACGCTCGACTTCCTTAACGTTCAGCTTGGCGGTTTCGCGCAGCAAAGCGGGCTTGGCGGCGACAATCCCATTTATGCCAAGACGCGCTCGCACGAGAAAGTAGAGGTCGTAGAAGTCTCGCGGCTCTTTGCGGCGAAGCAAGGCCTGTATCTTCTCCGAGACCATTTCGTCGGTCTCGAGCGCGGTCAACGAGTACGACGTCCACAACGGGGACGTCACGAGCGTCGTCTCATGGAGCGCGGGCTTGCCCGAGGCGCGCAGGGAGACGTTCCACTCGATGCGCGCCGGCCAGTCGTAGACCCGCGTGTCCATCAGGGCGAACCATCCGCCGGAGGTCTCGTTGGACTCCACTATATTGAAATCCAGCCCGTGCCTCGCGGCTTCCTTGGCGGTCTGCTTGATCCACTCCCCCACATGGTACGGCTTGACCCAGCCGGTGAATTCGAGGTCTTCAGAGAACCGCGGACTGTTGCGCAACAGACGCAAGGCCGTGCCGCCTTTAAAGGCCAGCTTTGCGTCGACGCCCTTGATCCGATAGAGGACATCCAGCAGAACGTGCTGGACGTATTCCCTCACGACACTCAACTCCTGCATCTGCCAGCTAGTGCTGAATTCGGTGATCTGGGATCTTGAGATCATTCTTGTACCAATCGACGAGTCCGGGATGCTCGAATACCGTAAGGCACTCGATGAGATCGCGACGCGGGACTTCTTTAACGCGCAGCCTGCCGTTGACTTTCGCGCCTTTCAGAGCTGCCTGCCGCCTCACGTACCTCACCGATAAAAAAAAGAGCCCCTCCGAGACTTTTAGGTCTCGGAGGGGCTCGTGGGGAGTTACTTGCCTTCGATCGGCAGGTCCGGGTTCGTCGGAGCGACCGGCGGCTCGCCGGCGATGGGCGCGATGCGCGCGACCTTGTCGTTCTCGTCGAGACGGACGAGGCGCACGCCTTGCGTGTTCCGCGAGATGGTCTTGATGTCCTTGCAGTGCAGGCGGATCGCCTTGCCCTGCTCGGTCATGATCATCAGGTCCTCTTCGTCGGTGACGAGCTTCACGCCCAGGACCGCGCCGTTGCGGTCGGTGGCCTTAATCGTGATGACGCCGCCGCCGCCGCGATGCTGGCCGCGGTACTCGGAGAGCTCCGTCTTCTTGCCGTAGCCGTTCTCGCAGACGGTGAGCAGCGCCTTCTTCGAGTTCGGCGGGAACGCTTCCATCCCGACGACCTGGTCCTTCTCCTCGAGACGCATGCCCCGCACGCCGACGGCCGAGCGGCCCATCGAACGCACGTCCGCCTCGGGGAAGCGGATCGACATGCCGGTTCTCGTGCCGATGAGGATCTCGTCCTTGCCCGAGGTATGCTGCACCTCGACGAGGACGTCGCCCTCTTCCAGCGTGATGGCGGCGATGCCGCTCCGGCGGATGTTCTCGAACTCTTCCAGCGCGGTCTTCTTAATGGTGCCCGCGCGGGTACACATGATCAGGTACGTCTCCTGGCCTTTTCTCTCCTCGAAGGAGCGGATCGGGATCGCCGAGGTGATCTTCTCCTCGTTGGGCAGGGCGAGCAGGTTGACGATCGCCTTGCCGCGCGAGGTGCGGTTGCCCTCGGGGATCTCGTAGGCTTTGAGCGCGTAGACGCGGCCGCGCGACGTGAAGAGCAGCAGCGTCGCGTGCGTGTCGGTGATCCAGAACTGCTCGATGAAGTCCTCTTCCTTGACCTCCGCGCCCATGATGCCCTTGCCGCCTCGGCCCTGGGCCTGGTACACGGACACCGGCGTGCGCTTCACGTAGCCGGTGTTGGAGAGGGAGATGATGACGTCTTCCTTGGCGATGAGGTCTTCCAGGGTCATCTCGGCCGCTTCCGTGGTGATCTGGGTCTGGCGCGTCTTGCCGAAGTTTTCCTTCACCTGCTCGAGCTCCTGCGTCACGATCGCGAGGACCTTTTTCACGTCGGCCAGGATCGCGCGGAGCTCGGCGATGCGCTTCTGCAGGGCGTCGAACTCCTCCTGCAGGTCGTTGACGGAGAGGCGCGTGAGGTTCGCCAAGCGCATGTCGAGGATCGCCTGCGCCTGGATCTTCGACAGCTCGAACGCCTTCATCAACTCGTTGCGGGCGTCCTCGGTGTCCTTGGCGGCGCGGATGATCTTCACCACGCGGTCGATGTTCTTGACCGCGATGATGAGGCCTTCCAGGATGTGCGCGCGGTCCAGCGCCTTGCGGAGCTGGAACTTGGTGCGGCGGGTGACGACCACTTTCCGGTGCTGGATGTAGTGGCCCAGCATCTCGCGCACGGGGAGGACGCGCGGGCGGCCGTCGACGAGCGACAGCAGGATCACGCCGAACGAGCTCTCCATCGTCGTGTGCTTGTAGAGCTGGTTCAGAACGACGTTCGCGTTGCCGTCGCGCTTGACCTCGATCACGACGCGCATGCCCTTGCGGTCCGACTCGTCGCGGATGTCGGAGATATCGGGAATCTTCTTGTCGCGCACGAGCTCCGCGATCGTCTCGAGCAGGGTCGCCTTGTTGACCTGATACGGGAGTTCGGTGACGATGATCGCCTGGCGGTTGCCCTTGATGTCCTCGATCTCGGTCTTCGCCTGCACGCGGATGCTTCCGCGGCCGGTCTCGAAGTAGTCGCGGATGCCCGTCTTGCCGCGGATGATGCCGCCGGTCGGGAAGTCCGGGCCCTTCATGATTTTCAGGAGCTCCTTATTGTCGAGCTTGGGCTCCTTCATGAGCGCGATCGCCGCGTCGCAGGTCTCGGAGAGGTTGTGCGGCGGGATATTCGTCGCCATGCCGACGGCGATGCCGGACGAGCCGTTGATCAGCAGGTTCGGCGCGCGCGCGGGCAGCACGACGGGTTCGGTGGTCGTGCCGTCGAAGTTCGCCGTGAAGTCCACGGTGTCCTGGTCGATGTCCGCGAGCAATTCCTCGCCGAACTTCGAGAGGCGGGCCTCGGTGTAGCGATACGCGGCCGCCGGGTCGCCGTCGACGGAGCCGAAGTTGCCCTGGCCGTCGATGAGCGGGTGAAGCAGGGAGAAGTCCTGCACCATGCGGACGAGGGCGTCGTAGACCGCGGAGTCGCCGTGCGGGTGGTACTTCTTGAGCACCTCG
>JACRDR010000081.1 GCA_016212845.1 Elusimicrobiota bacterium | reverse complement strand
GCGCTCGATCGAGGTCTCCGCCTCGGACGGTGCGCCGAGCAGCAGCCGCATCCAGCTCTTCACGAACGCGCGAGCGGCCCCCGTGAGGACGCGGCTGGGGCTCGGCTCTTTTAAGACCTTCGCCTCGCGTCCCGCCTTCGGCCGCCGGTCGTCGAGAAGCTCGTGCGCCTCGGGGTACGGCGAGACGATCAGATAGGGCTCGACCATCAGCCCTTGGAGAAGCTTGCGGTCCGGCGGGAGCCAGGTGTTCGAGTAGACCTCGAGCTCGACGTCGGGGTGGAGCGTCTTCCACTCCGCCTCGAGCCGCTCGAACCACTCGAAGGAGTCCGGCGGGCGGCCGTCCTCGGTCACGATCTGCAGGTCGAGATCGCTTCCCACCCGCACGGCGCCGTAGGCGTAGCTGCCCCAGATCGTGAGTCCGAGGACGCGGCGGCCGGGAAGGGCGCGCTCGTTCGCCTCGGCGACCGCGCGCTCGCCGAGGCGCTGGAAGTCGGCGAGGACCTGCTCGCGCTTGGCCTGCGCGGGCTCAACCCCGTCGCCGGTCGCGAGCGTGTCGTAATAGGCGGCGAGCGCGTCGGAAGGCAAAGTCGAGCTCTCGCGAAGAGCGAACGCCGCGACCGAGCGGATTTTATTGCGGCTGCGCCCCGAGTAGCGCTCCGACGCCCGCTCGAGCATGCGGTCGAAGGCCTCGCGCGCGCCGGGCCCCGCGTCGATGTGCCGCTCGAAGAGCGCTTTCGCCTCGGTCTTGATCGAAGCCTCGGACGCCACGAGCGAAGGGAGATCGGAGAGGCCGACCGCGAGGCCGAGCACGCGCAGCGCGATGAAGAGCTTGCGGGGCTCGCGCGCCGACGGGCGCCGTCCGGAGACGGCGGTCTGCGACAGCCGCGCCGCGTAGCGATTCCACTGCTCGACGACCGGAGGCCCGGCCTCCCACCAGAATTTCCAGAACGCCTCGAGCGCCTGCAAACGGCGGCGCTCGAGCGCCGCGCGCCAAGAGGAGAACGGAACCGCCGGCTCCTGGGCGAGCGTCAGGCCGCGCGCCAAGTCGCGGCCGAAGGCGTGGCCCCGGACGTGCTGGACGACGTCGCGGCGGCTGTCGCCGAGCGTCGTGACGACGCCGCGCAGAATGCCGCGAGCGCCGAAGAGGCCGATGTGCGGCGGGCACGTCGCCGCCTCGTAGGCGGCCGCGATGCCCGCGCCCGTGAGCTTCGCGGCCCACGCGGGCTTGGCGCCGAGCCGGGAGGCGACCAGCGCCGCGCCGTAGAAGTGCCAGAACTTCGGGCCCTCGGCGCCGGAGCCCTCGGGATAGAGCGCGGTGCGGCCGAAGCGGCGCATGCCCAGCTCATGCAGCTCGCCGAGCAGGTAGTAGCTGCGCGCGGCCTTCATGAACGACGGCACCGCGAGGACCAGCTCGGGCTCGCGGGGGACCATGTTCCGCTCGACGTAGCGCAGCGGACGCTTGGTTTGTCCGATCACTCCTCCCAGCATCTCGGCGGCGTCGCGGGCGCGGCCTCCGTTGACTTCCAGCGCGAGCTCCCAGACCGACGTCTCCGGCACCGACGGGAAGTCCTCCTTCAATTTCACGAGACGGTCGTGGAAAACCTCCAAGCGAGAGCGCAATTCCGGCGAACGCGCCCAGCGCTCGGTCACCGAGGGGAAGCCCAAGATCGAGAGGTCTCGCGCCGAGACGAACTCGAGCGCCGCGGTCATCGCCGAGCCGAGCGCGCCGGGCACGAGCGCGGCGAGCCAGCCGCCCTTTACGCGCTTGTCCTTCGGCGTCTCGCGGCGCTCGGTCGCGGGATCGACGGGCGCGACGCCCATGGAGCCGAAGCGCGCGCGGAGGCGGCCGAGCTCGAAGCGATCGGCGGCGTTGCCCGGGACGCCGATCGAGAGATAGAGGTCGTCGGCCAGGATCGCCATGTTCTTCGAAAAGCGTCCGCCGCGCGCCTTGGGCTCGAGCGCGAGCAGCATGCGGGTCTCGGGCGCGAGCTCGCCGCCGGGGAAGTGCGCCCTAGCCGCCCGCGTAAACTCGGCGAGAAAGGCGTTCTCGGAGCCGTAGGTCGCGTCGTTGATCGGCCCCTCGGCCAGACGCCCGGCCATGGTCTCGATGGCCCCTCGAGTGCGCACGCCCGAGCCGACGCGGGTCGGCTCCGAGACCGCGGTCTGAAACATGCGCAGCAGCAGCGGGTTGGTGTGGACGACCAGCGAGATCGTCTCCACGCTGCTCCGGCCCTCTTCCTCGAAAAGACGGACGCCGCGCAGAGTCTCGGCCACGATCTCCTCGTAGCTGCGCTCGATGAAGCCGAAATTCCAGCCGGACCGAAGCGCGGGCAGGGAGACGGTCTTAAACCCCGCGTCGTCGGCGGCGCGCAGCGCGTTCGCGACGATCTGCCGCAGCGGCAGCCTCATCGCGTCGGTCACGAAGACGACGTGGTCGAAGAGTCCCGGGTTCGCCGTGTCGCCGCGGGCGACGAACGCGCGGCCGTCTTTCAGCGGCATCGCGGCCTCGACCTGCGCGCGCCAGCCGGGGCTTTCGGCCGCGAGCATGCGGTTGATGCCGCCCTCGCAGAAGCCGCTCGGCTGGACCGCGGAAAGCAGCGCGGCCGCCTTCTTCTTCGAGATGTCGCCGCCCGACACCTCGACCTTCACCACGGCGTCCGACGCGAGCCGCGAGACCGAGCCGGCCGCGGGCGCGACGGCGGACGCCTCCAGGGCCCGGGCGATGCCCTCGATCTTTTTCTCGAGCGGCAGGCCGGACGGCGCCCAATCGTCGATGCGCACGTCCTTCGTCAGGTGCGTCTGATAGATCCAGAAAGCCGAGCCGACCGCCCGCTGGTCCTGGGGCTCAAGCAGATGGCGAAGCTCGGGATAATTCAGCGCCTGGAGCTTGAGCGCGGCGGCCGCGAGGCTGGATTCGGTGCTGTCGCGGCTCACGCGCGGCGACGCGAGGATCGCGGCGGAAGCGCGAAGTCGGCGAACGACCGGCTCGAGCTGCCGGAGCACGGCCGGGTCCGACGTATTCAGGCTTCGGATCGAAGTCGAGACCCCGCGGGCCAAGCCGAGGTCCGGCGCGGGCGAGGTGAAGAAAGTCTCGAGCGCTCCCGCGGCCGCGGCGGCGTCGAATGCGCCGGCCACCGCCCCGCCGGACAGCCGGGGCGCGGAAATCTGGGCAGAGGCGACCCCCTGCAGGGGAAGCCACAGAGCCAGGAAGGCGGCCGACAGCCTTCTGTGGAGCATTCGAGAAAAGGGTACCGCCCCAGCCCCCCCTCCACACGGGACGAAAGGGCCCCGAAACGGACCCTTGGTCCTAGCGGAATCCGTAGGTCTTTTCGCTAGAATGCCGCGATGGCCAAACGGCGGCTGGACCAGCTCCTGGTGGACCGGGGTCTGTACCCCACCCGGACCAAGGCGCAGGCCGCGATCATGGCCGGAAGCGTCCGGGTGGAAGGCCACCCCCGCCCGAAGGCCGGCATGGAGCTTCCGGAGGACGCGGCGGTGGAGGTGGTCGCCGACGCCTGCCCCTACGTCTCCCGGGGCGGCCTCAAGCTGGCCGGGGCGCTCGACGCCTTCGGCGTCGACCCGAAGGGCCGGGTCGCCCTGGACGTCGGGGCCTCGACCGGGGGCTTCACCGACTGCCTGCTGCAGCGGGGCGCGACGCTCGTGCACGCGATCGACGTCGGGCACGGACAGCTGGACTCGAAGCTCCGCGCCGATCCCCGGGTACGCTCGCGGGAAGGCGTCCACGCCCGGGACCTGACGCCGGAGCAGTTCGATCCGCGTCCGGACCTCTGCGTCATCGACGTGTCGTTCATTTCGCTCACGAAAGTCTTGCCGCCCGTAGTACCCTGCCTGAAGCGGCCGTTCGATCTCGTCGCGCTGATCAAGCCGCAGTTCGAGCTCGAGCCGAAGAAGACGCCGAAGGGGATCGTGCGACTGCCCGAGCATCGCGCCGAAGCCGTGGAGCGCGTGCGCGAGGCGGCGAAGGCGCTCGGGCTCGTCGAGACGGGGCTCATCGAATCGCCGATCCACGGCGCGAAGGGCAACGTCGAGCTGCTGATACGGTACCAGGAATTGATTAGCGCGCGTATGCAGCTCAGCCCGAGCTAAGCCGAATATTCACGCTATTCAATTCCTGGTACCGTTTGTGCTAAAATGACTGACTAGTCAGTTTATGACCCCGACCATCACCCACGCCCGCACCGATGCTCGCCGCGCCTCCATCCTCGAGGCCGCCCGCCGGCTCCTCATCCGCCGGGGCTACCAGAACTTCGTCCTGGACGATCTCGCCCGCGAGGCGGGCGTCGCCAAGGGGACGCTCTTTCTCTACTTTAAGACGAAGGACGAGCTGATCTCCGCCACCTTCGGAGACCTCATCGACCAGCTGGCGGTCCAGCTCGACGGCCTCAAGGACTCGGGCCTGGCCGGCGAGAAGCTCCTCGAAGAGACCGTCCACGTGATCCTCGCGCACCTGGACCGCAATTCCGACTTCATGTCCCAGTTCTCCGCGGGGCGATTTCCCGGCTGCGGCGACAAGTCCTGCGGCAAGCTCATGGAAAAGATGGGAGAGAACGTCTCCCGCCTCTCCGGACTCCTCAAGGCCGCCCAGACCAAAGAGAGCCGCTTCGACCACTCGGGACCGTCCGCGGTCTCCCTCTTCGGCCTGTGCCGCTCCGCTCTCCTTTATAAGAAGCTCACCGGCTCCGAGGGCGCGGTCGAGAACCGCGCCCGCTGGGTGCTCGAGCGCTTCCTCTACGGCGCCTGCGGGAGAAAGCGATGAACGCCGCCGTCGTCGCCGCCGCCTTGGCGCTTTCCACCGCGAACGCCCGCCCGATCACGCTGCCGGAGGCGTACAAGGCCGCGCTCCAGCGGAGCGAGACGATCGCCCGCGACCGCGAGTCGCTCGCCGAGATCAACGCCCGGATCGACGAGATCTGGTCGGCGGTAAAGCCGCGGGTCTCCTTCTTCGCCACCGAGCAGGTGCAGGATACCCCCGCCGGGTCTTCCGGCCTGGCGAGCTCGTTTTCCCAACGCTACCGCCCGCAGGCGGGCATCAGTGCGCACCAGCCGCTCTTCTCCGGGTTCCGCGAGTTCATGGCGGCGAAGGCCGCCTCCGCGCAGAGCGAAGCCTCGCGCTCCGACCTGCGCCGCTCCGAGCAGAAGCTCTACGCCGACGTCGCCGCCGCGTACCTCGATCTCCTGTCGATCCAAAAGGAGATCTCCACCCGGCTCGAGATCGCGGACCTCACCGGGGGCCGCATCAAGGAGCTCCGCCAGCGCGAGCGCGTCGGCCGCTCCCGCACCAGCGAGGTGCTCGCGGCCGAGTCGCTGCTCTCCCAGGTGGAATCCGACGTCGCCTCCGCCCGCGGGCGCGAGCGCGTGGCTCAATTCAACCTGCGCTTCATCACGGGACTCGACGGCGAGCTTCTGCCGGCCGAGGTCTCCGTCTCCTCTCCCGCCGCGCTCGCCGACTATTTGAAGCGGGCCGGCTCCCGGCCGGACGTCGAAGCGCGCCGCCGCGACTCCGACGCCGCGCGGTTCAACGTCGACGTCTACAAGCGGCAGAACTGGCCGACGATCGCCGCCGACGGCAACTACTACGTGAAGCGTCCCGACGGCTTCCAGAGGGACATCAAGTGGGACGCGACGCTGAGCCTCTCGCTCCCGATCTACTTCGGCGGCGCCATCTCGGCCCAGACCGAGCAGGCGCGGGCCAAAAGCCGCGGCGCCGACCTGGACTTCGCGCGGACCCAG
>JACRDR010000065.1 GCA_016212845.1 Elusimicrobiota bacterium | reverse complement strand
TCGACGAGGAGGCGCCCCTCCTCGAAGCGGATTTCAGAAGAGCGGGCCGAGGTAGACATAGAAGATTCCGTCGTTGGGGTTCGTGCTCGATCGCGCGTAGTCGAAGTGCAGCACGAGCGGAACGAGCTGGAGGATGAAGGTGTGCACGCGCAGGCCGACGCCGTAGGAGAGCCGCGCGTTGTGCCACTGCGCCTGCGCGAGCTGGCGGCGAGAGTTCCAGGCGTAGCCCGCGTCGGTAAATACCGCCGCCGTGATCGCGCGGAAGTAGAAGTCCGGGAAGATGTACCACATGTAGTAGTCCATCCTCTTCCAAATAGGGAAGCGCAGCTCGGCGGTGCCGAGCGCCGCGCTGTTGCCGATGTTGTCGACGGTGCTCGAGCCGTAGCCCCGGAGGGCGCCGATGCCGCCGAGCGCGAACTGCTGGGCGTCGCGCCCGTTGGAGTCGCCGACGAAAGCGCGCAGCGCCAGGGTCGACATGTCGCCGAGCGGGACGAACTGGTGCGCGGTGCCGATGTAGCTCGCGTACTTCGTGTTGCCGCCGAGGACCTCGTGCGCGCTGATGTAGGAAAGCCGCAAGCGCGAGCCGTACGTCGCGACGAGATAGCGTCCGCCGACGGTGTCGCGCACGAAGCTCGCGCCCGTCAGCCGCGCGTCGCTGACGGAGTTCTGCGAGCTGAGCGCCGGGAAGCGCTGCCGCTCGCTCACGACCCCGGCGAGCGTCTCGAGCCGGTGGTAGCGGTCGAGCGGGTAGCTCATGCCGGCGAGCTGCACGTGCGTCGAGTCGTTCTCGGAGAGGCCCGTCGCTTGGTCCACCGCGTCGCGGATCACGAGGCCGGCCGCCATGAAGCTGAGCTGCGGGCGCCAGCGATTGTAGTTGTACTGCGTCTGGTAGTTGTAATAGCCCTGGCCGGTGTTGAGCGCCACCTGCGCCGCGACGTTGTGGTTGCCGAGCAAGTCCGAGCCCTGCCAATACGAAAGCGCGAACAGTCCGCCCTGCGAGGAGTAGAAGAGCGCCGGCAGGAACAAGTCGGTCGAGAAGCTCGGCTTGTACTTCCGCTCCTGGCCGAGCACCACCGGCGCGCTCGACGACCGCGCGGTGAAATACGTGCCGGTGCTGAGGTCGAGGCCCGGCAGGCGGGAGAGCTCGAGCGGCGCGGGCAGGGGCTCGCGCGAAGGCCACGGGTCTTTCCGGGGGCCGACGCCCGCGCCGTCCTCGTCGTCGACGGAAGGCAGGACCGGCGAGACGTTCGGGCGGCTCGCGCGCTTCTCGGCGGCGGCGCCGCGCGGCAGGTACGTCGCCGGCACGGGCTCGGCGAGAAGGGTGGTGCGGTCGCCGCGGTAGACGTGCACGCTGTTGCGGCGGAAGGAGGTGAACGTGACGTCGCCGTTCGGCGCGTAGACGGGCGTGAACGCCGCGCCGAAAGACCGCGTGAGCTGGATGACCTTGCCGCTTTGGAGATCGAGCTCGAAGATTTCGTGGAATTGCGAGTCTTCGCTCGCGAAGAGCAGCCGGCGGCCGTCGGCCGAGAACATCGGATCGCGCGCGGAGCCCTTCATCTCGAGCAGGCGGCGCGTCGTCAGGCCGTCCAGGTCGAGCTTGAACAGGCGGCGCTGATACACCATCGCGTCGCCCTCGACGACGATCTCCGACGAGTAGACGATCGAGCGGCCGTCGGGAGAGTACACGGGCGAGGCGTCGTCCTGCGGGTCGTCGGTGAGCTGCGCGACCTGCTGCGTCTTGAGATCGACGGTATAAAGGTCGGTGATGCTGTTCTTCATGCCCGCGAACACGATCGTGCGGCCGTCCGGCGAGAACGAGGGGCCGGTGATGGTCTGGAAGCCCGGCGTATCCAGCCGGCGCAGCTTCCGTCGAACCACGTCGTAGAGATAGATCGACTCGCGGTGGTTCTTTTGTCCGCTGAAGGCGAGAGTGCGGCCGTCGCGCGAGACGTTCATGACGCGGGAGAGCTCGGCGAAGCGGCCGAGATCGACGTTCTCCAGCGTCGTGAAGGCCCGGTCGACCAGATGCCGCGTCTTGCCGGTTCGGAGGTCCTTGAGATAGAGCGCCGGCGGATGGCCCTGCCGCGTCGTGAGATAGGCGAACTTCGTGCCGTCGCCCGTCCACACGGGACAGGCGTTGAACTCGGGCAGGTCGGCCGCGCCGGTGGTCAGCTGGACCGCGTAGTCGGTGGGCTCGCGAAGCCGGTTCTCGCGGGCCACGCGTCGGTATTTCTCGACGAGGTACTCGCGCCACTTCTTGTCGAAGGCGAAGATGTCGAGGCCGACCAAATCCTGAAGCATCGCGCTGGACTCGAAGCGCGACTCGAAAAGCTTGAGCATCTGCCCGATCTTGTCCGAGCCGTACTGCGTGGCGACGAAGTCCATGACCGTTCCGCCGCTTTTGTAGGCGAGCGTGACCTCGTGGGGCTTGAGATGGGAGAAGTGCTCGAGCTTCCAAAGCGGAATCAGCCGTCCGGACGTCGCGGCGTCGCGGACGTAGTACTCCTCGGTCGCGTCATCGAGGCCCTGCGTGAGGTGCTCGGCCATGCCTTCCATCATCCAGAGCGGATAGACGATCGCCTTGAGGATGCGCGCGGAGCGCCACCAGCCGGAGACCAGGACCGAGTACTGGAAGATGTGCACGAGCTCGTGGGTGGCGACGTCGTCGAGCCAGCGGCGGCTGCCGTCGTTGTAGACCATGAACCGGTCCTTGAAGGCCTCGGTCACGCCGCCGGTCCCGTCGCCGACCTCGACGATGTTCGACTGCTGCATCTCGTTGACGGAGCCGTAGAGGAAGAAGGGGCGCCGCTCCTTGAACTCCACCTGCAGGCCCGTCGAGATGCGGTCGTAGGAGCGCTCGAGGATCTCGGCCGCCATGGGCACGAGGGACTCGGTCTCCTCGTAATAGTGGATGTCGAAGTGCTCGGTCGAGCGGACCCGCCACTTGAAGTCCTTGAGCACGACGTGGTTCTGGCCGAAGCCCTGAGCCCAGACGCACGAGGCCCCGAGCGCGAGGGTGGCCACCACGGTGAGCCATGCTAAAGCACTCTCCCGGCCCTGCGGGCCTGGGTGCCTTTTCCTCATTTTTTCTTGTTCTTCTTAGCGGCTTCCGCGGCGGCCTTCTTCGCGGCGTCGGCGGCCTTCTTCTGGGCGGCGGCGAGCTTGGGCTTCACCTTGCCGAGCTCGGTCTTCGCCTTGGCGCTCTTGGGATCGAGTTGGAGCACCTTCTCCCAATGCTCTTTCGCGGCGGCCCAGTCTTCGAGCTTTTGGTCGTTCGAAGCTACGGCGGCCCAAAGCGACACGGGCTCGACGCCCTCCACGGCTCCGGCGGCGGACGCGCGCGAGAGATGCTCGCGCGCCTGGTCGAAGCGGTTCTGCTCGAAGGCGACCTCGCCGAGATAGAAGCGGGCGCGGGGCTCGAAGGCGGGGCGCGACAGCAGCGCGTCGAAGGAGCGGGCGGCCTCGTCGTAGCGCTTGAGCGCGAGCAGGCTCAGGCCGAGGTTCTCCTCGACGACGGGATCGATCGCGCCCTTCGGGCTCTTGAGCGACTGATACTGCACCGCGGCGTCCTCGAATCGTCCCGTCTGATACAGAAGCTTGCCGAGCAGCAAGCGGGCCTCGCGGTCGTCGGGGAAGTTGCGGATGAATCGCTCGTAGTTGTCGATCGCGTACTGCAGGAGCCCCGCCTCCTGGTACATCACGCCCAGGTAGTAGAAGATCCGCGGCTCGACCGAGCCGAGCCGGCGCGCGGTCTCCAGCTCGTTGATCGACGTGCGGTACGAGTCCTCGCCTTTGAGGAAGTGCAGCGTACCCGCCTCCACGAGCGCGTGGAGGTCTTCCGGATCGGCGTCGAGCCGGTCGACCGCCGCCTTGAGCTGCGCGTCGAGCGCGGCCGCGCCCAGGTCTTGGGCCTTTCTAGGGAATCCGCCCTTGCCCGGGATGCGCGAGGTCAGCAAGCGAGCGCCCAGCACGGCGAAGCCCGCCACGAGGGCGAGCGCCAGGAGCGCGGGCGCCGCGCGCCGGTCGCGCACCCTCGGCAAGCGCAGCGACTCGAGGAGACCCTCGAAGCGCGCGGCCGACGGCAGCTTCAGGCGGGGCAGCACTCCCCGCCCCTCTTTCGGAGGACGGGGAGAATGAGCCTCATGCATCGCTGTCCGGAGAC
>JACRDR010000061.1 GCA_016212845.1 Elusimicrobiota bacterium | reverse complement strand
AGCAGGCCGGAGAGCTCGTCGCCCGAGATCCTGCCGTCCTGGTCCTTGTCGAAGCGCATGCCGAGCTTCTGGTAGCCGTCCATGAAGCCGATCGGGTTGCCGAAGAGGTTCTCGCCTTTGACGCCCTGCGCCTTCTTCACCGGCGCGACGAGGATGCCGTCGCCGGGGCCGATCCACTCGGTCACGTCGGGGAAGCCGTCGGCGTTGATGTCGAAGAGCACGGAGCGCGACTTGTTGAAGCGCGCCGGGTGCGGCAGCCACTGCCCCTTATCCCCGTCCGGCATGCCGTTGAGGTCGAGGTCCAGGATGATCGGCGACACCGAGACGAAGCCCACCACGTCGTAGTCGATGCCGTTGAAGTTGAGGCTGCCGTTGCCGACGAATACCTTGTTGTAGTCTCCGTTGCCCCACGGATTCCCGAGGTAGTTGAGGCCGGGAAGCCCGTTGTTGAAGAGCCCCCAGGTGTCGAGATCGCCGAGCACGCTGCCGCTCTCGTCGACGATGTAGGTGCGGCCCGCGGTGTGCGAGTAGTTGTACGCCTGCGCGCTCTGGGGCCACTGGCGCATCTTGTCCGCGTAGTCGTTGAAGCGGGCCTTGTCTCCGGCGCTGGCGGCCGCCTGCACGAGGCCGTTGACCGACGCGCCCTCGGCGGAGCCGAAATTCGGGTCGATCGTATAGGTCAGCATGTAATCGCCCACGGAGGGCGGCGTGTAGAACCGGCTTCCCGAGAGGAACACCTTCGCCTTCTGCTTGATCGTCACCGTCACGCTGCCGGAGGCCTGGCCGCACTCCATTTGGGTAGTGACCGTGTAGGTCTTGGTGCCCGGCGTGGAGGGCGCGGTGACTTGCGCGGAGTTGCCGTTCACGTGCCCGGCGTCCGTGACCTCGAAGCCGGCCTCGTTGGCCGCCTCCCAGCTCAGGGTCAGACGGCCGCCCGGATAGACCTCGGAGGGGGAAGCGGTGACCGCGATGCTGGCGGTGTCGGCGTTGCAGACCTTCACGTTGCTGTCGCCTTGGAGGGTCGTCTCGGGAGAAGCCGCCCACGCGCCCGTGGCCAGGGCCGCCGCCAGCACTCCGAAAAGGGTCTTCGTCATGTCCGCCTCCAGGGCCGCCGAGTATCTATATACGCCCAAGGGCGGAAAGTTACAAGGGGGGCAGGGTTATCCGCGAGGGGCGCCGGGGTCGTTGAGGGGGTGGCGGCGGGAGTCGTGGAAGGGGTCGCGTCCGCTCAAGGAGCGGAACCGCTTCACGAGGTGCACCAAGGCGATCGCGAGGACGGTCCCCGCCATGATCGGGATCGTCGCCACGACGATCCAAACGCGCGTCCACAGCCCCGGGGCGGGCGAGGGCCCGAGCGCGGAGGCTCTCTCAGGCGATCGTAATGTCGCTGTTGTAGAAGAGTTCATGTCTCAGGTGGCGGACGAGCGTCAGATCGGGGGCGTAGCGGTACATCTTGTTCTTGAGCTTCTGTCCGTAGTAGTAGCTCACCGGCTTGGAGAGGCCGGTGCCGACCGCGCGCAGGGCCGGATGGCTGAGGCTGCCCATCACGTTCTCGAGCGCGTGGGCGAGGATGCTCATGTAGGCGATGTTTCCGAGCGACATGCGGTCCTCGGGACCGAGCCACGGCGAGCGTTCGCCCCGGAGGTCGTAATCGTCGAAGATCCAGTCGGCCCAGCCCTCGAGCGTCTCCGGGGGCTTGAGGCCGTGGCGCAGGGCGAGCCGGAAATCGGGGGTGCCCGGCAGGGGCGTGTAGATCGCGATCGACTCGAGTTCGGCCTTCGGGTTCTCCCGCTTGAGCCGGAAAGCGAGGTCGATCGTCTGGTCGATCTCGTCGAAGGTCTCGGTCGGGTAGCCGATCATGAGGCCGAAGGCCGGCGTGATGCCGAACTCCTTGCAGCGGCGGTTGGCCGCCAGCGTTTGCTCGAGGGTGATGCCCTTCTGCATAAGGTCGAGCACTCTCTGGGAGCCCGACTCGGCCCCGAACTTGAGCGTATGCGCTCCGGCGCGCTTGAGGATTTCGATGTCGTAGGCGGGGGACTTCATGAAGACGTCCGCCCGGGTGCCCGACGTGTAGAAAGAGAGGTTCAATTCCCGCGAGATGAAGCCCTCGCAGATCGCGGTGGCGCGCTTGCGGTCGATGTAGAACTCGTCGTCGCGCAGCCAGATGCCGCTGAGGTCGAAGCGCCGGACGTCGTCGGTGATGCGGTCGAGCGTTTTTTGGACCGAGACCGCGCGCCAGCGGCGCTGGCGGATCTCGGCGCTGCTGCAGAAGCCGCAGTCGAAGGGGCAGCCGCGGCTCGTCTGCCCCACGTCGAGGACCCGCGCGCGGTCGCGAAGGTACATGTCCCGGTGGATGTAGCGCTCGACGTCGACGAGCTCCCACGGCACCGGGAGGAGCGTCTCGACGTCGAGCAGCGGGCGCGGAGGGGTGAACAGGAGCTTGCCGCCGTCCTTGTAGCCGATGCCCTGCACGTCGGCGAGCGGCTTCTTGCGCTGGATCGAGGAAACTAAGTCCAGGAACGTCTCGTCCCCTTCCCCGACCACGACGATGTCGACCAGCTCGTGCTCGAGCGTCTGCTCGGGCGTCACCGAAGGATGGCAGCCGCCCCACACCAGCGGGACCCGGTCGTCGATCTCTCGCACGAGCCGGGCGAGCGCGAGCGCGTGGGAGATTTGGGTGCCCGTCATCGTCGAGATGCCCACGCAGACGGTGTCCGAGGAAAGGTGGCGCGCCAGGGTCTGGGCGTCGATCGTCTCGGTGCGCTGGTCGAGGATCTTCACCGAATAGCCGGCTTCAAGCAGGGGGGCGGCCAGCGTCAGCACCCCGTGCGGGGGCGCGACGGTGGAGCCGATGTCCATCCCCGTCTTCGGGTACAAAAGCAGAACGGCCGGTTTTGCCTCGCTCATCGCAGCGCCCGTAAGGATAAGGATTAATGGAAGGAATCTCAAGGCGTAGCGACGGCAATATCGCGAATTTAAATGCGCATTGTTTGATCGAAGCCATCTGGAAAGTAAGCATTGTCAAAGGCTACACTTATCGCGCGCGCGGGCGAAAAGGCCTGAGCGCGTCCATGACGACGTCATGAAAACACTTCGGCTCGCGGTCGGGGCCCTGACGGCGATGTTCGCCTTGGGAACGGTCGGCTGGGCCGCGTCTATGTCCGGACCCAATAATGAAATCGTTCCCGTCGCCGTGGACCCCGGCGGGCAGCACGACATGAGCTCCACCAACAACAAGATCCTCAACTCGATCGGCGAGCGCGGCGCCAAAGAGCTGTCGTCGACCAGCCATTTCATCCATCCCGGCGCGTTCAACGTGCTGCCCTGGCCCGAGCGCATGATGGATTTCGTCGCCACGGTGGGGCCCACCGAGGGCATCCTGAACTTGGCCTGGACCGCTCCCAAGGCGGACGGCGACGTCGGCACGGCGACGCTTTACGACATTCGGTATTCGGTCGTGGCGGGGAACTCCCCCGCGATCAGCGAGGCTAAATTCCAAGCGGCCGCCTCGGTCTCGGCGTTCGGGACGATACCCGCTCCGAGCGCGCCCGGAACCGCGGAGAGCATGCAGTTGGAAGGTCTGGCGCTCGGCGTCCAGTACTACTTCGCCATCAAAGCCAAGTCCGCCTGGGCGGCGTGGAGCTACGTCTCGCCGGAGGCGACGGAGACCGCTCCCACGAACGACACCGTCGCGCCCACCGCGGTGTCGAACCTGGCCGTCGCGACCGGGGACCCCGACGGCTGGCTCGATGTTTCTTTCAACGTCACCGGCGACAACGGCGCCGCGGGCGCGTTCTCGAGCGGGCAATACAAGATCATCTACGCGCTGAACGCGGGGTTTACGGGCGCGGTCACGATCACCGAGCCGCTGAACCAGGCCGCTGGTTCCGTCGTCAACTACTCGATCGGCGGTCTCCAGCAGAACGCGCTCTACTACGTGAAGGTACAGCTCGCCGACGAGGTCCCTAATTGGAGCGCGGACTCGAACGTCGACAGCGCGAACGCGGGGGCGGACGCGGTCGCGCCCAACGCCGCCGACAACCTCGACGCCGTCGTCGGCGTGAACGTCGGCGAGCTCAAGCTGACCTGGGACGCCAAGGGCGACAACGGGGCCGCCGGGAATATCGCGGGCGGCAAGGTCCGCATCGACTATACGGCCGACCCGGGTCACACTTGGAACGTCGGCACCTACCAGATCGAGTTGACGGGAGTAAACACCTCCCCCGGAGCTCCGCAGAGCTACACGATCCCCAATCTCGATCCCGAGACGTTGTACTACGCGAAGATCTATCTCGCCGACGAAGTCCCCAATTTCAGCGCGGCCTCCAACCAGGCGACCGGCAATCCCAAGGCCCCGAGCGGCCCCTCCGACCCGTGCAACACCTGCTCCATGGAGGTCAAGACGATCACCCGCGGCGGCCGGCTCGGGGTCTCGGCGAGCCACCGCAGCATCAACGCCGTGGGCGAATCCAACGAGAAGGAACTGGCGTCCGCGAGCTACAAGCTCCAGCCCGGCTTCGGAAACCTCATCGCCTGGCCCGAGACCTTGATCAGCTTCATCGCGACTCAAGGGGACGACTCCGGGAAGATCCGGCTCAATTGGACGGCTCCCAAGGCCGACGGCGACGTCGGGACGGCCGCCGTCTACGACATCCGCTACTCGCTGGTCGCGGCGGACTCTCCCGCGATCAGCGAGGCCAAGTTCTTGGCCGCCAACTCGGTCACCGACTTCGCCGCCATTCCGGCGCCCTCCGCGCCCGGACCCGCGGAGCAGCTCGACCTGACCGGCTTGCCGTGCGGCAACTACTACTTCGCGATCAAGGCGAGGGCCTCGTGGTCCGGCTGGAGCCACGTCTCCCCGGCGGGCAACGCCACGACGATCAACGACTACGGAGCGCAGCTGGCCGTCAGCAGCGTGGACATGGGCGAGCGGATCATGGGGTCGGAGTTCGTCGTTCCCACGGGGATTTCCGTCACCAACGCCGGCTACTGCCCGGCCACTTTTTCCATCAAGGCGGAGCCCATCACCGGCGGCACTCCATGGACGATCGCGCCCGCTCCCGGCGAGGAGGCCTTCACGGTCCAGGCCGCCTTCAACACGGCGGAGCCCGCCCTGGGGGATTTCGAGGACGCCGACAAGCTCTCCACGACCCCGGATGCGAGCACGCCGACGAAGTTCGCCCTGGACCAAACGGGGGTCAGCGTGCCCGGGGGCGATTCCCGCATGCTTTGGGTCAAGGTCGGCATGCCCTTGACCACCGGCACCGTGGACACGCAGCAGATACGGCTAACGGTGTACGGTCTGGAGCCATGAGCCGCGTACAGGAGAAAGCGCCATGAGGATTCGACGAGATGTCTTCCATTCCACCGGCTCCGGCGGCCGGGCCGGCCGGCTCGCCCTTCTGCTCGTAGCGGCTTTCGCGTCGGTCGCGGCGGCGACGGTGCCCGACCGAATCAATTTCCAGGGGCGGCTGCTCGATCAGAACAAGCTTCCGCGCACCGGCACCTTCACCATGGATTTCAATATCTGCGACCAACAGGCGCCCGGCGGCAACTGCGCGATTTGGACCGAGACGCAGAGCGTGGACGTGACGAACGGCGTTTTCGCCGTGCAGCTCGGCGCGGTCACGTCCATGGGGGCGAGCGTGTTCACCAGCAGCGCCCGCTACCTGGAAGTCGTCGTCGCCGGCGAGACATTGAGCCCGCGCGAGCGCCTCATCACCAGCCCGTTCGCGTTCCGTTCGACGGTGAGCGAGGGCGTAGTGGGTCTCACGGCCAGCCGCGCCGTATTTTCCGACAGCAGCGGGAACCTGGTCGTGAGCGCGACGGTCGACGACACCGAACTGGGCTATCTCAACGGCGTGACGTCGGCGATACAGACCCAGTTCAGCGGCAAGGAAAACACGATCACGGGCGCGGCGACGACGATCACCGCGAGCAATCTCTCCGCCGGCATGGTGCTGGTCTCCGACGGCAGCGGCAAGGT
>JACRDR010000066.1 GCA_016212845.1 Elusimicrobiota bacterium | reverse complement strand
GATCGACCCCGCCCAACGTGCGCCAGGTGTTCTTCTTCGTGGTAACACCAGCTGATGTGTTGGGAAAGTCCGGGTTTCCGTCTCCGTCGGCGTCAAAGCCCGGGACCGACGTATCGGTCACGAAACGCTTCGGCGTCCAAGCCAAACTGCCGCCCAGCTCGATCGAGTGGTCGTCGCCGATGTCCGCGTAGGTCGCCAGCCTGCTGAGATAAGTGAACTCGTAGAGCGAGCGCGCCGCGCCGTTGGCCCGGCGGGAGTTCTCTCCACCGAGCTTGTTGTACGCTCCTGCCGTGGCGTTGAGGTAGAACGGCACCGGCACGAGCCAGGAGATCTCGACTCCGTCAGCCTGCGATTCACCGCCGACGAACGTCTCGATCGAGCGGGGCCGCTCAACGACCGGAAGCTCGTGATCGTGAAAGTGAGGCAGCCGTCCGAAAGAAGCGAACATCCTTCCCCCCGTCACCGTGAGGCTGTATGGAAGAGCGGTCGTCTGGACCGCCGCTTCCTCCAGCTCGACTCCGTCGGTGCCGGCATTGAGAATCCCCCAGCCCTTGAGGAACGGGTCGATCGGAGACTACACGTTGAACTCCGCCGAACGAAACCGAAAGTCCGCTTTGTCGTCGCCGTTGCGCTGGTACATGTCCAGCGCCATGCCAAGCGCGGGATTGAACGAGCCCGGCGCGGTCCTAGCCGGGGTCGCCTGCGACTCCAGCTTGTTGATGCGGTCCTCCAGCTCCTTCAGCTTGTCCTGCGCGAACGATGGAACGGATACCAAAGACAGTACGCCCAAAATGAATAGATGCATGTGTTCTCCTGAACGTTGGGTTTAACGGTTACGA
Organism: Elusimicrobiota bacterium; assembly: GCA_016212845.1. Taxonomy (GTDB): domain Bacteria; phylum Elusimicrobiota; class Elusimicrobia; order UBA1565; family JACRDR01; genus JACRDR01. Next base: position 10,596 of record JACRDR010000066.1, on the reverse strand, counting down.
CGGACGTTCAGGCGACGGGAGGGGCGCGAGGCGCGCCGGGAGTGCGGCGGCTCGATGAGGCGGCCGGCAGCTCGCGCGCGGCGACGAGCCGCTCGAGAGCGGTCGCCGGAGCCGCGACCGCGGCCTCGGCGTTCGGCGTGGCGGTGTAGGCGTGGCAGGGACAACAGTGATGCGCCGGGGCGGAATGGTCGGCGTCCGCGTGATCGACGTGGAAAGCCAGGACCGCGTAGGCGGCCAAGGACAGCGCCAGACCGACCCGGGCGAGCCAGCGTCTCATCCTTATAAGGATAGCTCGCGGGCGGCGAGGCTGTCAATTGACAAGCGGCCTCCCCGGGGCCATGCTTGTGAGAATGGCGGAGAAGCGCGACTCCAAGAAGAAACTGCTGCCGGCCCTCGCCCTCCTGGCGCTCCTGGGGATCACGGGCGGCGCCTTCCTGCGCGCCGTGTTCCGCGGCGGCGCCGAACGGGGCAAGCCCTCCGCCGGCCTCTCGCGGGAAGGCGGCCGCGTCGCGCTGACCCCGCAGGCGGAAGCGATCTGGTCGAAGCTCCTCGCCGCGCTTTCGGCCAAGGGCGGCAAGCCCGTGACGATCGAGCGTCTCCTCCAGCTCTTCCTAAAAGGAGGCTCCGACCCGCTGGCGACCGCTTTCGCCGAGGACTTCATGCGCGATCCGGAGCTCGCGTCGATCTGGAACGAGTACCTCCGCTCGCAGGGCAAGCTCGACGCGAACTGGCTCGCGAACCGACTGGCCGAATCGAAGGGCTTCGCCGCGCTGGTCAACCGCTACAGCAATCATTGGCGCTTCCGGCGCCTCGGGGACTCTCTCGCGAAGGCCTTGAGCGGCGAGGCCGCGTCCGACGGAGCGGCGTCCCTCTTCGGCGAGGGCGGCGCCCATACGGGCTCCGCCCCCGGCTCCGGTCCCGGCGGGGGGAGAGAGGCGGGTTCGGCCCGCGCGTACGCGCGCGGCCTCCACGGCGAGATGACGGGCGGCGGCGCGAACGCCGGCTCGCCCGGCCGGACCGAAGCCGCGCCCGGGAGTCCGCCCGGCGAGGCGCATCAGACGCTCAAGCTCATCGCCCCGATCGAGGCCGGTCCATCCGTCGAGCGCGACCCCTGGGCCTCGCTCTGCTACCAAGGCGGCGCGGGCATCTCCCGCGAGCAATGCGCGGCGATCAACCGGTATCTGGGCGAGGACGCGCTGTGGAACGCGTGCATGAAAGCCGGCCTGCTCGACAAGTGCGTCACTCTCTGCCGCGGCAACCTCGAGCTCGGCTGCGAGGACCAAGCCCGCGAGATGCAGCACTGCCGCCAAAGCGCCTCGGCGGAGGCCTGCGCCGACGCGTGCAGCAAGGGCGACTGCCGCGCCGCGATCCCCTCGGAGCCGGAGCCCCGTCCCGAACCCACCGTTGCCCAACTTCCGCCGGACGGCGGCCAGGAAAACGACAGCGTCGAGAACGCCGTTCCCGAGCCGCGGCCAGGACCCGCCGGACAGCCGGGCTCGCCCCCCGGCGAAGCCCCCCCTCCCTCGGCGCCGCCGCCTCCCGCCGGCGCTCCCCCGGACTCGACGAACAAGGACGTCGTGGTGCCTTTCGACCACGCGGTCCCGCGCGCCAATACGACTCCGACGCCGCCCCCGCAGCCGGCGCCGCAGCCCAAGAAGAAAAAGCACCGCTTTCCCCCCACCTGGGACGAAATCGTGGACTTCTTCGAAGACTTATTCGGGTAGCGCCGCATCCGGGACTTTCCTACAATAGGACTCTCCGGCGCGAGGGCCGCCAAGGCGCCCCTCCTCCCCGGAATCCGGAACACTCACCAAGGAATAGACATGGGAATCCTGCGAACCCGCGAGGAATACCTACCGGTTACTTGCGCCATCTTAAAGGCCGAGGACCGCGAGGCGTTCTTCTCCGCGATCAAGAAGCACCCGAACAGCCGGCCCGAGCATATCGCCCGGCTGTGCGAAGTCACCGTCGATGCCGTCAACGATTGGATCAGCGGCAAAGCGAACGTCCCGTACCACTCGCTTCAGACGCTCGCGCACAACTTCGAGACGCCGATGCCGGCCGTCGGAGAGCTGCGCCGCGAGTACATGGCCATCAGCCAGCTCCCGTCCCGCCACGAGACGCCGACGCCCCCGCCGCCGTCGAAGCGCACCCGCGAGGCCGCCAAGCAGCCGCGCGAGGAAGCGCCTCGCCGCGGCAAGGGCAAGGCAGGCAAGCAGCGCCGCGAGCCGCGCGATGACAAGCGGCGGCAAGTGCCTCGCGAGGACCGGCAAACCGCCGCGCCCCAGGCGCAGCCCGATTCGCAGCCGCAGCAGCTGCCGCCGCAGCAGCCGCAGCAGCCGCCGCGCGAGCCGCGCCGCGACGATCGCCCGCGCCGCCAAGATAACCGCCGCGACCAGCGCGGCCGCCAGCCCCAACAGCAGCGGCCGCAGCAGCCGCAGCAGCCGCGCGGCGGCAAGCCCGCGCCGCAGGGACCGCGCGTCCCCGAGCCGAGCGAGCAGCTCGCGTTCTGGGTCGGCATCACCATCGTCACCGGCCGCCGCGAGAACGGCGAGGTCGTCATGACCGCCGACCGCCGGATCGGCCAGAACTTCGCCGGCACCTGGGCGAACCTGACTCGAGACCTCTTCGGCGTGAAGCCGACGCTTTCGATGCAGGACAACGGCAAGCTCCAAGAGGCCCGGCTGCCCGTCGCCGGCTTCGAGGAGTGCCTCGACCGCCTCGACTTCAAGGACGGCAAGTCGTTCAACGAGGCCGGAGTGCCGCGCTGGGCGTGGTCCAACCCCGCCTGGAAAGCCGCGTGCCTCAAAGGCATCGTCGACGGCCGCGCGTTCTTCCAGCGCGCGCCCGCGCTCGTGCTCGAAGGCATTCCGGAGCGGCTCGCCAAGGCGTTCCAAAAGATGCTCTCGGCCTTCCAGCTCGAAGCGGTGATCGGTCCGAATAACGTACTCGAGCTCAAGGGCGTCGAGACGCTCGACAAGTATTTCGAGAAGGTCGGCACCGGGAACATGAAGCTGCGCGACCAGTATCGCGCCTTCCGCCACCCGCGCGACGGCCGCCCGTCCCGCGAGGACGCCGGACGGCCCGGCCCCTACACCGGCGTGCCCGCGACCGCCGCGACTCCGGCGAGCGAGGAGGCCGCCGGCGAGGAGGAGCATCACCGCGTCATCGCCGAGGAAGTCGAGGCCGCCGACGCCGAGGCCGAGCACCATGCCGAGGCGGAAGCCGAAGCGCAGGCCGAAGCGCAGCCCGAGGCCGCCGTGGAACCCGCCTCCGAGGGAGGAGGCCGGAATCAGGACGATCTCGATGCCGCGCTCGACGCGGCCGCCGCTAGAAAGGCGCACGCCTCCGCTCAGCCGAGCCGTTTCGGCGATCCGCCCCCGCAGCCCAAGAAGGACCCGAAGAACTTCGGCGGCGGACGTAGAAAGACCTTGTACCGCGGCCGCCCGCGCCGCTAGCGAAATCGGACTCATTTGATCCAGTTCAGAACGCCTCAGGAGACCTGCTCATGCGCCTTCGATCCAGACTGAACCTCACGCTTGTATCGCTCGCACTCGTGCTGCCCTCCTTCGCCTTCGCGAAGCCGGACGCGCCCATCGTCGGCGCGGTCGGCCTCCTCGAGGGCCCGGCCACGTACCAGGCCAAGGGCGCCGGCGACTTCACGCCGCTCAAGGCCGGCCAGCCGGTCGCCGCGGCCGACGTCATCAAGACCGAAGCGAACGGCAAGGTCACCCTCGCCTTTTCCGACGGCTCCAAGGTTCAGATCGGCCCGAGCGCCAACGTCGCGATCGAGTCCCTCGAGCCCAAGAAGATGTCTTTTAAGGTCGCGCTCGGCGTCTTCGACGCCTGGGTCGCCAAGCTCAAGAAACGGCGCTTCCAGGTGAAGACGCCGACCGCCGTCGCCTCCGTGCGCGGCACCGAGCTCCGAGCCGCGGTCGACGCCGCCGGCAACTCCGACTTTTTCTGCTTCGGCGGCTCGATCGAGGTCGGAGGCTCCACCGGCCGCGCGGTCGACATCAGCGCCGGCCAGACCGTCTCCGCCGACAAGGGCACGCCGGTTTCCAAGCCCGAAGCGATCCCCGAGACGGTGACGCAGGGCCCGCCGCCCGACGTGCAGATCCCGTCGGCCGAGCCCGCCCCGGCTCCCGCGCCCTCGAAGGCGCCCGCTCCGGACGAGTCGAAGCCCGCTCCCTCGGAAGCGCCGAAAGAAGGCGACGGCACGACGTCCGAAGTCCCGCCTCCTCCGCCGCCGAGCCCGTCTCAGGATCAGAACGTCGCCCCGGTCAGCGGCAGCACGCCGTAAACCGGGCGGCGCAAAAGCGAACCCCCGCGGCCTTCGGGCCGCGGGGGTTCGTTGCTTTCGGGAGTTCCTACTTCGGGGCGCCGAAGCGGCGGACGGAGCGAAGCACGTCGGTCAGGCAGAATGTGACCTCCGCGACGACCGCGGGCAGGACCTGCATCGCGACGATGATGGAGCGTGCCATGGGGGTTCTCCTTCGGGCTGCGAACGGAGTATGGGGCGCCACCGCTTGTCTTGTCAAGGGGGAGGACCTCCGCGAGGTCCGCCTCTTTCGCCTCCCCGCCGGGGCCAAATGCCGAACGATGGCGGACCAAAGGGCCCAACCCTGGAGCGCCGCGCCTGCCTATCCTGGTGATTGCTCCGTACCCGGCGGCGGCGCTCGAGGTTCACATGCTGAAACTAGCCGTCGCGGCATTTCTCGCAGCCCTGTCCCTTCTTCCAGCCCTCTCGGCCCTGTCCTTGGCCGAGACGCTGGACTGGTCATCTGATCCTGTGGCCCAAACCGCCGTCAGGAAATCGGTGATGGAGTTCGCGCTCGATCCTCCGGCCCTGGCGTTTCAGGCGCCCTCCCCGACGAATCCCAGCGGCGCTCCCTGGGCGATCCTTCGAGAGGTACTGTCCGTAGATGGCGTCACGCCGGGTTTCTTCGAGACGAGCCGCGCGGAAGCGCTGCGCGCCGCCGAGAACGATCTTGAGTGGGCAGTGTACTTTCAAGGCGCCCCCGGGAAACATTTCGTCAAGCCGGGACTCGAAGGCATCTGGGAGATCAAGTCGGTAACGACCGACGGCCCCCCGACGATTCGGATGGAGCGAATTCAGGGGTGTCCTCGATGTCCGACCCACTACCGCGCGCATCTGAGCCAGCAAGTCATCCGAGAGCGCTACGTCTGCGTGAACCTACGTCTTCTGGCGGATGGAAAGAGAGAGGCCTCCGGTCCGTCCGGCATTCGAATCTTCCCGGAGCGAAACTGAGCGAGCCGGATCGGGCAGAGTGACGGGGGCCAGTCGCTGAATAGAGACGACTCCTGACGCGCGCCTGCGATTGCGGCGGAGGCTCCGCCGATTAGGTATAATCGTAACTCCACCGCTTTGGAGAGGTGCGTGAGCGGTTGAAACGGACGCTCTCGAAAAGCGTTAGGCGGCGACCCCGTCTCGTGGGTTCGAATCCCACCCTCTCCGCCACTTAAGAACCATCACCGTTACAGGAGAACAGATGCCGACCGCGACCGCCGTGAAGAACGATTATAAGGTGAAGGACATTTCCCTTGCCGCCTGGGGCCGCAAGGAGATCACCATCGCCGAGAGCGAGATGCCCGGACTCATGGCGCTGCGCGCCGAGTACAAGGGCAAGCTCCCCTTGAAGGGCGCCCGCATCGCCGGCTGCCTGCACATGACGATCCAGACGGCGGTCTTGATCGAGACGCTGCTCGAGCTCGGCGCCGAAGTGCGCTGGTCCTCCTGCAACATCTTCTCGACCCAGGACCACGCCGCGGCCGCCATCGCCGCCGCCGGCAAATCCGCGGTCTTCGCCTGGAAGGGCATGAACGCGCAGGAATTCGACTGGTGCATCGAGCAGACGCTGAAGTTCCCCGACGGCCAGTACTTGAACATGATCCTCGACGACGGCGGCGACCTGACGAACATGGTGTTCGACAAGTTCCCGAAGCTCGCCAAAGACATCGTCGGCCTGTCCGAGGAGACGACCACCGGCGTGCACCGGCTCGTGCAGCGCGCCGCGGCCGGCACGCTCCTCACCCCCGCGATCAACATCAACGACTCGTGCACGAAGTCCAAGTTCGACAACCTCTACGGCTGCCGCGAGTCGCTCCTCGACGGCATCAAGCGCGCGACCGACGTCATGGTCGCCGGCAAGATCGCCGTCGTCGCCGGCTACGGCGACGTGGGCAAGGGCTGCGCGCAGTCGCTGCGCGGCCAGGGCGCCCGCGTGCTGATCACCGAAGTCGATCCGATCAACGCGCTGCAGGCCAGCATGGAAGGCTACCAGATCGTCACGATGGAAGAAGCCGCGCCGGTCGCCGACATCTTCGTCACCGCGACGGGCTGCAAGGACGTCATCCTCCGCAAGCACCTCGACGCGATGAAGTCGCAGGCGATCGTCTGCAACATCGGCCACTTCGACCTCGAGATCGACATCGCGAGCATGACGAACGACCGGAAGCTCAAGAAGGTCGAGATCAAGCCGCAGGTCGACCAGTTCGTCTGGCCCAACGGCAAGGTCGTCACCGTCTTGGCTGAGGGCCGCCTCGTGAACCTCGGCTGCGCCACCGGCCACCCGAGCTTCGTCATGAGCTGCTCGTTCACCAACCAGGTGATGGCCCAGCTCGAGCTCTGGAGCAACCGGGGCACGAACAAGTACAAGAAGCAGGTCTATCTGCTGCCCAAGCACCTCGACGAGAAGGTCGCGATGCTGCACCTGGGCAAGCTCGGCGCGAAGCTCACCAAGCTGACGAAGGACCAGTCCGAGTACCTCGGCGTGCCGGTCGAAGGCCCGTTCAAGGCCGACAACTACCGCTACTAGGCCGGAGCCAAACGAAAGCCGGGGGCGCGCCGTACGCGCTCCCGGTTTTCTTTTAGACGTCCGGTTCTTCGAGGCGGTAGCCGACGGCCGGCTCCGTCTTTAGGTGGCGCGGACGGACGGGCTCCTTTTCGATCCGGTGCCGGGTCTGATGCACGAGGATTCGCAGGGCCTCAGGTCCGCCTCCGCCGTCCGGCCAGAGCTCCCGCAGGAGCTGCTTCTGCGCCACCACCCGCCCCGCGTTGCGCGCCAGCGCCGCGAGCAAGGTGTACTGCAGCGGTGAGAGACGGACCTCCGTCTTGGAAAGCCAGACGCGGCGCGCCCCCAGATCGATCTTCAGATCGCCGTGCACGTAGACCGGCTCCGGGTCCTTCGCGGCCCGCTCGGCGTGACGCAGGCCCACGCGAACGCGGGCCAGCAGTTCCTCGATGCTGAAGGGCTTGGTGAGATAGTCGTCCGCGCCCTGGTCGAGCCCGGCGATCTTGTCCGATTCTTCGCCGCGGGCGGAGACCACGATGACGGGGGCGGAACTCCACTCTCGGATCCGCCTAAGGACGTCGAGCCCGTCGATATCCGGAAGCGTGAGATCCAGCAGGATAATGTCCGGCTTCTTGGCCGCGCAGAGCTCCAGGGCCATGCGTCCGCTGGAGGCTTCGATCACCCGGAAGCCGTGTTCCTCCAGCGCGGGCCGCAGGAATCGCTGGATCGCCCGCTCGTCGTCGACGACGAGCACGGAGGGCATGCGCTCGCTCAACGGGCGCCCCGCGGCAGGGTGAAACGAAACGCCACGCCGTTCCCGGCGCGGTTCTCCGCCCGAATCTCCCCGCCGTGGGCCTCGATCACCGCCTTGCAGATCGCCAGGCCGAGCCCCATCCCGCCCGGCGCTCCCCCGGCCCGGTAGAACTTCTCAAAGACTCGCGAGGAGTCTTCCGGGCGCAGTCCGGGGCCGTCGTCGGCCACCGACACTTCGAGCGCGTCCATCCGCTCGCGGGCGGATATCTCGAGAGAGGCGGCCGGAGCATGCCGGGCGGCGTTTTCGATCAGATTAATGAAGACCAGCTCCATGAGCACCGGATCCAGCGGGACGAGCGGGAGGTTCTCGGGAAGGTCGGTCTCGACCTTGCGGCCGCCGAGGAGCTTCCCGCAGCGCTCGAGGGCGGTGCCGATGATCTCCTCGATGGAATGCGGCTCCTTCTTCAGGGCGGCGCCCGACTCCAAGCGGGTCGTTTCGACGAGGTTGTGGATCAGCCGGGCGAGACGCTCCGCCTCGTCCCGGATGTTTTCCAGCAGCCCGCCTCCGGCCGCGGGATTGCGCAGAAGGGCGCTCGCGGAGCCGATGATCGCCGTCAGCGGCGTACGAAGCTCGTGCGACACCGCGCTCAAAAGGGAACTGCGCAGCTTTTCGGTCTCCGCCACGATTTCGGCCCGCTTAGCCGCCTCGGCCTGCGCCCCCACTCGCACGGCCAGGTGCGTCGTCAACAGCGCCACCGTGCACATGACCGCGAACGTCACCACGTACTGAGGATGGTCGACGTGCAGCGTGAAGCGCGGCGGCACGAAGAAGTAGTCGAAGCAAAGGACACCCAGCAGAGACGAAAGGAGCGCCGGACCCCGGCGCCCTCGGAGGGCGACCGCCATCGACCCGACGAGGTAAATCATCGCCAGATCCGTGAGGGTCAGAAGCGGCGAGAGGAGGAACGCCGCCCCGGTGCAGACGGCCGGAGCGGCCAAGGAGAACGCGTAATCGCGTGCCGTCAGAGACATCCTCCTATCCTATCACAGGCGCACCAGCGTCCCCAAGCCTCCCACGCTTTAGGGCCCCAGACGATGTGCCGAGCCCTCTTCGATCTCACGAAATTCAAGAACGGGGCCGCCGGAGCGTCGGTTCGAAGCGTCCATTCCCTTCCCGCCCTTCTCGCACTCTCTTTTTCAGTCGAGACCCGCACGACCGCGACTTCAAGGCTCTCCTCGCGCGCCAAGTCTTCCGCGACCTCTCGCGCCCGAGCCTCTTCGTCATCCGGATTGAGACAGACGATTACCATGACCCCTACGTTACCCGCGGCGGCCGTTGGGAAGCCATTACGGGCGCGTTATCGCGGCGTTATTGAACGCGCACGGGGAGCACGATCACCTGCACGCCGTTGAACTGCAGCCGGCGCTGGACGGACGCGGCGGTCTCGTCGTGGAGGATCGGCTGATACCAGCGTTCTTCTTTGAAGATGAGCTTGCCCGTGAAGACGATCATGCGCGGAAACTCGCGGGAGAGTTCGATGAGCGTATCCTCGAGCGCCTCGACCGTCTCGGTGCCGATCGCGAAGCGCGAGTCCGCCTCGAGACCGTGCTGACGCGCCCAACCGACGTATTTGGCGAGTTCCCCGCGTTTTTCCGTCTCGAGATGGCCGACTGCGCCGCTGCCCTTGAAGTTGCCGGAATCCACCACCCCCACCGAGACGAACACGAAGTTCTGGAAAAGGCCGGGAAACAAACGCTGGATCGCGAGAACGTGGTGCAGGCCGTAGCCCGAGAAGCTGGAAACAGTGAGCACCGCGGTGGGGGCCTTGCGATCGAGCGTGGAGGGGCCGACGGGCTCTCCGGTCAGCGGCGCCGCCTGCAGGATCGAGTCCAGGCCGCGAAGCTTTTGGCCGACCTGCCGGTAGTGCCGGCGGATCCAAAAGCAGAGCGCGATGGTCGAGGTGGTGATGACCGCGGTCACCCAGCCGCCCTCGAGGAACTTCTCGTGCAGGGTCACGCAGAGGATCCCGGCGCACATGACGAGTCCCGTACCGTGGATGGCGAGCTGGGAGCGCCAGCGCGGCTCCTGAGCTCGATGCGTAATCCAATAGCGCGCCATGCCGAGCTCGGTCAGCGAGAACGTGAGGAACACGTTGATGGAGTACATCACGACGAGCGTCGTGATGTCGCCGCGGGTATAGAGGAGCGTCGCCATCGCCGCCGCGCCCATCAGGAAAACGCCGTTTTGCGTGATCAGCCGGTCGGAGAGGCGCGCGAAGCTGTGCGGCACCCAGGAATCCACCGCCATGTTGGAGAGCACCCGCGGTCCGTCCAGGAAACCGGCCTGCGCGGCGACGACCAGCAGGGCCGCCTCGGAGAAAAGCGTGACGACGATGAGCGCGCGCCCGAAGTCCCCCCAGCCGCCGTAGAGGTTCTCCAGGAGCACGGCGTTCATGGTCTTGCCGGCGGCCGGCACCGCTTCCACCAGGAGATAACCGAGGAGGATGCCGCCCGCGGTAAAGGCGAGCGACGTGGACATCAGGAACATCGTCCGCTTGCCCGTCTGTACCCGAGGCTCGCGAAGCATCGAGACGCCGTTGGAGACCGCCTCGATGCCGGTGTAGGTGCCGCCGCCCATCGAATACGCCCGCAGAAGGATGAAGGCGACCGGAGCGAACCCGAGCGCGCCGATGGAAGAGTGGAGTTCCGCCGCGGAACTCCGGAAGACTTCCGGCAGGACGGGCAGCCGGCTTCCGATCGCGTAGAGGATCATGAAGACGTGCGTGGCGACGAAGACGAGGAAGATCGGAACGAGCGAGGTGACCGACTCCTTGATCCCGCGCAGGTTGAGGAGCAGCAGCAGGAAAAGGGCGATGCCCGCGGCCAGCAGCTTTGTGCCCGCCCAGCCCGGCGGTAGGAACGAGTAAATGGCGTCGCATGCCGACGCCACCGAGACCGAGATCGTCAGGACGTAGTCGACCAGCAAGGCGCAGCCCGAGACGACGCCGGCACGCTCTCCGAGAAGCTT
>JACRDR010000072.1 GCA_016212845.1 Elusimicrobiota bacterium | reverse complement strand
CTACGGCAGCAAGTCGCGGGAGGCGGTGACGCGCTTCTCCTTGGAAGTCGCCCGGTTCTTGAAGAAGAAGGACATCAAGCTCCTGGTCGTCGCGTGCAACACCGCGTCAGCCCTGGCCTTGGACGTCCTCAAGCGCGAGCTCGGCATCCCGGTGATCGGCGTGATCGAGCCCGGCGCGCGCGCGGCGGCGAAAGCCACGAGCAAGCGGCGCGTCGGAATCATCGCGACCGAGGCGACGATCGCGAGCGAAGCTTATCAGGACGCGCTCAAGCGCCTGGTGCGGGGCGTTCACGCCGTGGGCAAGGCGTGCCCGTTGTTCGTGCCGCTCGTGGAGGAAGGCTGGTGGTCTCATCGCGTGACCGAGCAGGTGGCGCGCGAGTATCTCTCACCCCTGGCTAAAGCCCGCGTCGACACGCTCATCCTCGGCTGCACGCATTATCCGCTTCTCAAGCCGGCGCTGGCGAGCGTCATGGGCAGGAAGGTGCGCCTCATCGACTCGGCCGAGGAAACCGCGCGCGAGGTCGAGTCGCTGCTCGAGCGCGAGGGCCTTCGGCGCAGGGGCGGCCGCGGCCGGATCAAGTTTTTCGCCTCGGACGGCCCGAAACGCTTCCTGACCCTGGCGAAACGCCTTCTGGGCGTCTCCGCGGATCGCGTCACCATCTGGAGGTTCGATTGAAGCGCGCGTTCTTCGCCGTCCTGCTGCTGTCGGCCTGCACCGAGCCGCCCCGGGGCGGCAACAAGGGCACGCCGTTCGAGGAGTTGACGCTCCAGAGCCTCGTGAGGTGGCCCGACGGCCGCGAGTACGTGACCGTGATCGGCCGCGGCTATCCCGAAGAGGGACAGACGAATGTCGATGCCCGCCGCCGGGCCTCGCGCGACGGCGCCGCCATGGCCGCCCAGGAGAAGATGATCGCCGAGCTCAAGAAACTGGCGCCGAAGGAAAGGATCCGGGACCTGCTTCGCCAAGTCGAGATCGCCAAGACGGATTACACCTACGACGATATCTGCTCGTTGACGCTGCGGCTGCCGAAGGAACTCCTAGGGGAGAAGAAGCAGGTTTGGAACGACGAGCGATGAGCGAGCTACTTGGACGCAGCCATCATCTCTTTGATCACGCGCTCGAGGTCGGCGATGTGCGCCGGCTTGGCGAGGAAGCGCGTGTGCGCGAAGTCCGCGGTCTCTTCGACGATCTGCTCCTGCGTCGCCTCGCCGCTCATGAAGAGGATCGGGGTCTTGGCGGTCGCCGAGTTGCGGCGAAAGGACTCGAAGAGGTGGGCGCCGGTCTCGCCGGGCATGTGGTAGTCGAGGATGATCAGCTCGGGCTTGTACTGACGAGCCTTCTCGAGCCCGCTCTTGGGCTCGTTGGCGGAGGCGATCTCGTGCCCGTGCGACTCCAGCGCCTTGGTCAGGATCTGGACGAGGTCGGTGTCGTCGTCGACGATCAGGATTCGCGCCATGTTCGTGGGACCAGAATATCATAATGCCGACCACCGAGGAATCCACTCAAAGCATCGGCCGCTCCAAGGCCGCCATCGACAACGGCTTCAGCCGGGTCGGCCGCACGCAGTCCGGCGATGATAAGGTCGCCGCGTGGCTGCACGCCGCGGGCGGACGCGCGGTGGCGACCTGCGACGCCATCATCCTTCTTTGCCGCGAGCACCACGCCCCCGAGGCCGCGTCGTTGGCCCGGGCGGTCATCCAACTCGCCGCCGACATGCGCTGGATCGCCGGCTCGACGAACGGCGACCGGCTGGCCGAATTCGAGAAGGACGCGGCGGGCCGCGATTGGGGCCTCCTGTGGTCCTCGCCCCGGCTCAAGGAGCGCCTCGCGTCCTCGGGTCTGCCCGAGCCGGACGCCGCGCGCTGGGTGGAGGAGGCGGGCAAGCTTTGCGCCGGACATCTCGCGGGGGGCTCCTCGGGCCTTCCGTGGGCGCACGCGTTCGGCGGCGGCGGTCCGGTGCGCGTTCCCGCGGAGGCCGTGCTGGCCGTGACCGCGCGCGCGATGGACGAGGCCGTGCGGGCCCTCGAGGCCCGCTGGCCGGGGTTCTTCACCGCATGACCGGACTCGTCCTGGCGATAGCCGCGACCGCGCTTTGGGCCCAAGACTCGGGCTCCAATTCCGCGCCGTGGCTCAACGCGCAGGGCTCGCAGTCCCCCGCTTTGGAAAAGCCGATCTGGGCCCAGGCCGCGGCGGCCGCGCTTCCCGCGGCGGCGCCCTGGATGCAGCCCGGCGGCGGCATGAACGGAGCCGTCGCGTCGACGAAGCCGGCGACGATCCCGCTCGAGGACTCGTGGACTTGGGAGAGGCTGCGCGGCGATCTCGATCTCGTCGCGCGCGCGCGCACGGGATTGGAGGCGGAGATCCGCGACCTCCGCTCGCGCCGCGGGCGGCTATTGATGAAGGACCCGAAGACCGGCGCGATCCTTCCCGACCACCAGGCCGAGGCGACGTCGATCTGGGTCCGGGTGCTCGACCGGCTAATCTCGCTGGATTCCGTCGTCATTCGCTACGGACGCTTCGAGGAAGTCCAGGACGCGGAAAAGCGGACCGCCGCGTTCTTGGCCGCGTTTTCCGCCTACGCTTCCTGGTCGCGGCTCGCCCATGAGTGGAGCCGGGCCGCCGACGACCCCGAGCTTTCCCGTCTATTCGACGCGCGGCATCCCGAGCTCGGCACGAAGGCGGGCTTCTATTCCTTGATAAAGCGGGCCGCGTCCGCGCCGGAGCGGCGGGAGACGTTGGCGGAGGCGCTCGCCTACTCGAAGACCGGCCCGATAGCTTCGACCTTGCTCAAGATCGGAGCGGGCGGGGCGATCGCTTTCAACAACGTTCGTCTCGACACTAAGGGACTCAAGCCTCGGGCCGGAACTGCGGTACCGGTCCCTTCCTTCGAAGCGGCCACTCGCCCGGGCAACGTCGCGGGCGCGTTCACCGCGGCGGAGCTCGAAGCGTCCCGTCCGAAGCCCAAGCCCGTCGAGGAGCTGAATTTCGCCGCGCCGGTCTGGACGCAGGCGAGCTTCGCCTCGATTTCTCCGTTCAGCCAGCCGTGGACGTCCGTGATCGGCTCCACCGCGGCCGTCGAGCCTCCGCCGGAATCGACGCTGCATCGGATCGTGCGGATGCTCGTCGAGCCCGCGACCGGCACGATACCCGTGGCGCTCATCGTTCCCGAGCAGCTGGCCTCGCTCAACGACCGGCTCGAGCCCGGCGACATCCTTTTGTGGCGGCGCGAGCGCCATCTCGACGAGCCGGGTCTCGGAGGCTGGTGGAGCGGGGCCGGCCTCTACGTCGGCACTCCCGAGGAGCGCGAGACGCAGACCAAGGGCACGGACCTCGACGGGCGGATCAACACCGCCGCGCCGGACGCCTACTGGAAGGGCCTGCAGCCCGACGGCGGCTATCCGCGGCGCGTCGTGCTCGCCGCCCCCGGCGGCGTGCGGTTCGCCTCGCTGGAGCGGGGGGCGGCCGCCGACAGCCTCGTGGCCCTGCGGGCCCGGCGGCCCGCCGCCGCCCGGCGCGAGGCGGCGCTGCGCGCCTTTACCGCGGTCGGGCGGCCCTACGACGGCGCCTACGACGCGGCCGATCCTTCCTCCTTGTACTCGGCGGAGCTCGTCTTGTGGGCGTACGCCCGGACGCCGCTGATCCTCGAGCCCCGCGGCGCCGACGAGGTCGGGCCGCCGTCGCCCAACGACGTCGCGCGCACCTACGACTCGCAGTTCGGCACGTCGAAGGTGAGCCTCGACGTCGTGCGCTTTCTCGACGGCAAGGAAGGGGAGCGGCGCGCGCTGAAGCGCGATCCCGAAGATTTTCGTTTGAGTTGGAAGCGGCCCCGCTGGCGCTTCGAGGATAAGGCGCAGGCGAAGGCCGAAAACCCAGGAGACTAAGCATGTCCCAGCACCATCAGCATCATCGACATCATCGCAGAGGCGGCCACGGCGGCGGCGGAGGCGGCGGCGGTCAGCGCGACAATCGTCCGCAAGAGCGGCGTAAATCGGACGCGGAGAACGCGTTCCTGCTGCGCACGCCCCTGACTCCCAACCAGTGGATCCGGATGGAGAAAGGGCTCAACGACCCTGCGATGCGAGCGGTGGACCTGCTCGCTCCTGTCGGCAAGGGCACTCGCGGACTCATCGTCGCGCCCCCGAAGTCGGGCAAGACGACGATCCTCAAGCAGCTCTGCGTGGCGGCTCACGCCTCCGAGCCGAACATGAAGATCTACTGCCTGCTCGTCGACGAACGGCCCGAGGAAGTCACGGACTTCAAGCGCAGCGTGCCGGCCGAGGTGTTCGCCTCGTCCAGCGACCGCGGCTACGACGAGCACATCCGGCTCGCGGAGACGGTGTATCAGAAGGCGGTGGCCGGCGCCGCAGCGGGCGAAGACGTCATGATCGTCGTCGACTCGCTCACGCGTCTGAGCCGCGTCCACAACACGGCCTCGGGCGGCAATCGCACGATGTCGGGCGGCCTCGACAGCCGCGCGATGGAGGTGCCGCGGCGCTTTTTCGGCGCGGCGCGGAAGCTCGAGGAGGGCGGCTCGCTGACGATCCTGGCGACGATCCTCGTCGACACCGGCTCCCGCATGGACGAGGTCATCTTTCAGGAGTTCAAGGGCACCGGCAACATGGAACTCGTGCTCTCGCGGCAGGCCGCGGAAGCCCGCTGTTTCCCGGCGATCCACGTCAAGAACAGCGGCACTCGCCGGGAAGAGCTGCTCTTCCCGCCCGAGACGCTGCAGAAGGTGTGGAAGCTTCGCCGCACCCTGGCCTCGCTCGGAGACCTCGAGGCGACGCGCTCCATCATCGACATGATGCGGCGCCACCCGACCAACGAGCGGCTGCTGCAGGTCATCGACTCGGTGCAGTGATGCGAATCGCCGTGCCGGCGG
>JACRDR010000062.1 GCA_016212845.1 Elusimicrobiota bacterium | reverse complement strand
TCGGGGTGCGGCGCGAAGGCGAGCACCCGTCCTCGCGGCGGCGCCCACTTCACGCGGGCTGCCTCGAGGCCGCGAAGGCGTCGTCGCGCAGGGGCCGAGCCTCGCCGGACCACTTCTCGCGCAAGAGCGCGCGGTTGCTCCGGTTGTGCTTCCGGCGGACGGCGGGGTCGACGAGGCGGCGCGAAACCGAACCCTCGTGATGCACGAAGACGTCCCTCGCGAGCAGGAGCGAGAACCCCTCGCGGCGCAGCCTCAGGCAGTAATCGGTGTCCTCTTCGCCCCATAGGAATCGCTCGTCTAGGGGACCCGCGGCCTCGGCCGCCTCGCGAGTCACCGCGAGGCAGAAGCCGCTCAACACGCGCATGCTCTTCCAGCGGCCGTCCCAGCGCAGCGCCCACGCCGCCGCGAACGCGGGGAAGCGGGCGTACTCGACCGCCGGAGGCACGCTCGTGCAGGGACCGGCGGCGCCGGCGCCGGGGTTGCGCCGCAGACAGCCGGAGAGGCGCTCGAGCCACTCCGGCCCGACGGCCGCGTCGTTGTTGAGCCAGACGAAGAGATCGGAGCGGGCCGCCGCCATCCCCTGATTGATGGACGCGGCGAAGCTGCGGTTCTCCTCGTTGCGGATCAAGCGGAGCTCGCCGGCTCGCGCGCGGGCCTCGAGCCAGCGGCGCGTGGGCGCCTGCGACGCGTTGTCGACGACCACGAGTTCATACGGCGGCCGGCTGTGCGCGCGCACGCTCTCGAGACAGCGGCGGGTCCGGTCCAGGAGGTCCCGGACGGGAACGATGACGGTGGCGGCGAAGCTCGGCGAAGGCACGACCCGGCGATTATACAAAGCCCTTGAAGGTCCGCCGCGAGGACCGCTATGCTCCCCGGGACCGTGAACTGCCCCAACTGCCGCGTCCCCTTTCAGATGTGGGAGCCGAAGTGCCTCAACTGCGGCATCGACATCCTCGAGACTCTCGAGCGCAAGGCCCGGGAGTCGCAGGAGAAGGCGGAAGCCCTCGCCGAGGGGCGCTCGGCGGCCCAGCGCCGCAAATGGAGGAAGGAGGCGCCCCGGCGTCCCATCCGCCTCTACGCCGCCCTCGGGGCCGCGGCCTTCAGCCTCGTCATCGCCTGGCTGCTGCAGCCGGCGCCGCTCCCGAAAGGAGCGGTCGCCGACCCGTCCGGGCTGGTCTTCATCGCGCCCGAAGGCTGGAGCGTCGAGACCAAGCTCGGCGAAGGCTGGAGATTCCAGGGCATCGCGCGGCTCACCGCGCCCGACGCGCGAATCGAGGTCGAAAGCGCGCCCGCCACCCTTCCGCTCGGCGAGCACCTGGAGTCGCTGGTGCTCGAGGAGTTCAACGGCCGGCGTCCGCAGGTCGGGACGGCCGGAAAGATGCAGGCCGGCGGCGTGGAAGGCAAGCGCGTCTCCTTCTCGGTGGCCGCGAACGGCAGCGAGCCGCCGACGGAGGGCGAGGCGGTCTTCGTGCCGGGCTCGAGCCGCAACTACCTCCTCCGCTTCTACGCCAGCGGTCCGGAGGCCGGACGCCGCCGCGCCGATTGGACCGCGCTGCTCGACTCGATCCGGCTCGGCGGCACGCGCTGGGCCTCGTTCCTCTCCCGTCGTTGACGGCCCCCCGGCGCCGCGATATAATCGAGCGATGCCCACGAAGACCCGCCCGACGGAAAAGTTGAAGCCGTCGGCCAAGATCGCCTGGCGCAAGGTCGCCGACGAGGCGGTCATCCTGAATACGGAGACCGCGGCGTACTACTCCCTCGACGGCGCCGGCCTCCGCATCTGGGAGCTATTGAGCGAAGGCCGCTCGATCGAGGAGATCGTCGGGACCCTCGCGGACGAATACGACGCCTCCTCCGAGGTCCTGCGACGGGACGCGCTCGACCTCCTCTCCAACCTGCGCAAGGAAAAGATCGTCGAGCCGGCGTGAGCCGCTTCGTCTTCGTCGATCCCCCTAGCCCTCCGGGCTTCGTCAGCTTCAAGCACTCCCACGGCGGCTACGGCGAGTTCTGCCGCGAGAGCCGGCTTAAAGTTCCGACGCTCGACCTCTTCCACGCCGCGTCGCTCCTGCTCGACCACGGTTTCGAGGCGAGCCTCGTCGACTCGGTGCTCGAGGAGCACTCGCCCGAGCGCTGCGTCTCGGAGGTCGCTAAGCGGAAGCCCTCGTGGGCGATCCTCCGGACGGCGGTCGAATCGCTTCCGCACGATCTCGAAATAGCCCGCGCGATCAAGAAGCGCTGCGGCGCGAAGGTCGCCGTCTACGGGCCCGCGCTGTCGGCGGAAGTCTACGGGGCGGAGGCCCGCGGGGCCGCCGACTTGGCGCTCGCGGGCGACGCTCCCTCGGTCTTCCTGGAGCTCGCGCGGCGCGGCTCGGCCGAAGGGCTTCGCGGCCGCCCCGCCTCCGAGGAGGACCTCGACGCGCTGCCGGTCCCTCGGTGGGACCTCGTCGATTTCCGCCGATACTCCTACGTCACGACGCAGACGAGCTGGGGCTGCGCGTTCCGCTGCGGCTACTGCTCTTACCCCGTCACCCAGGGCTCCAAATGGCGCGCGCGCTCGGAGACTTCGGTCGTGCGGGAGTTTTCCGCCCTGCGCGAGCGCCACGGCCTCAAGTTCGTGCTCCTGCGCGACCCCGAGTTCACGATGAATCGCGCCCGGACCGTCGCGCTCTGCGAGGCGCTGCTCGAAGCCGGGACTCCGCTGGCCTGGGGCTGCGAAACCCGGCTGGACACGCTCGACGAGGGACTGATGTGGCTCATGGCGCGCGCGGGCTGCATGCGCGTGATCTTCGGCGTCGAGTCGCTCAATCCCGCCGCGCTGAAGGCGATGGGGCGCCCGGAACTCGGCCGCCGCGAGTTCAAGCGCAAGGTCGCCGCGCTCAAGCGGAACGGCCTCCTCAGCTACGCGCTCTATGTGATCGGCCTGCCCGGAGAAACGAAGGCCTCCGCGCGCGCGTTGATCGATTTCGCGCTCGAGCTCGACACCGACTGGGCCAGCTTTTCGATGGCGACCCCGTTCCCCGGCACCCCCCTCGCCGCCATGGCCAAGGAACGCGGCTGGATCAGCGCGGCCGACCCGCGGCGTCTGACGACCAGCCGTCCGTCGATGAGAAACGAATGTTTGTCCGCCGCCGAGATCGAAAAACTTTATCTCGAGGCGAAATCCCGATGGAGCGCACACAAGCACCCGAAACCGTCCGCGCGTTTAAGCCCGGCCTGAACGCCGCGGACGCCGCGGCCGTCCGCGCGGCGTTCGAGAGCGGCTGGATAGGCACCGGCGTCTACGCGCGCCTCGTCGAGCAGCGCGTCGCGCGCGCGGCGGGAACGCCGCACGCCTCGGCCGTCTCCTCGGGAACCGCGGCGGTCCATCTCGCGCTCGAACTCGCCGGCGTGAAGGGCGGCGAAGTGATCACGACCCCGCTCACCTCCCCCGCGACGAGCCGCGCGATCCGCTACGCGGGCGCCGAGCCCGTCTTCTGCGACGTCGAAGAGGACACCGGGAACCTCGATCCGCGCCGCGTCGCGGAGCGTCTCGGGCGCCGCGCGCGCGCGATCGTCGCGGTCCACTTCAACGGCCACCCCTGCGACATGGACGCGCTGCGCCGGCTCGCGCGCGAGCGCGGCGTCCCCCTGATCGAGGACGCCTGCGCCTCGGCGCCGCTCGGGAGCGCGTACAAGGGAAAGCCGCTCGGCGGCCTCGGCGACTTCGGCTGCTTCTCGTTCGGCCGCAAAGTCCTGACCACGCTCGACGGCGGCGCGGTCCTCGTCCGCCGGGAAGCGGACGCCGCTCGCCTCAAGCGCCTGCGCAATCTCGGGCAGGACGACGGCGCGGGCCCGGACGAACGGCCCAGGGACCTGTCCGAGCGGGGCTGGCCGTACCGCCTCAACGATCTTGCCGCCGCCGTCGGTTTGGCCCAATTCG
Organism: Elusimicrobiota bacterium; assembly: GCA_016212845.1. GTDB lineage: Bacteria > Elusimicrobiota > Elusimicrobia > UBA1565 > JACRDR01 > JACRDR01. The sequence continues at coordinate 5,318 of JACRDR010000062.1, read as the reverse complement.
AGCGCTGGGCCGAGACGCGCGCGCGGCTGGAAGCGCTCGACCAAACGTATCGCGAGGCGATCGGCGGACGGCTGTCCCTGCTCGCTCGCCGGGCGTACGCCTCGGTCGTCCCGGCGTGCTTCGCGGTCCGGGTCGGCGGCGGCCGCAAACGAGCGCTTCGGGCGCATCTGCGGGCTCAGGGAGTCCGGACCGACGACTGGCTGCGGCCCAACCATCTTCTCGCGCCCTTCAAGGCGCATCGCCGCGCGCTCCCCGTCGCCGAGGGACTGGCGAGCGAGCTCCTGTATCTGCCATTCTATCCGGGCCTCACCGACTCCGAGGCCGGACGCGTCGCGAACGCGCTCCGCGCCTTCAAGGACCGGGCATGACCGACAAGCGCAAGGACAAGCCGAAGGATGACGCCAAGAAGCGCGGGAAAAAGCCGTACAAGAAGCCCCAGCTCTCCAAGCACGGCGTCCTCTCGATCGTCGAAGGCGATTAGGGTCGCCCTCGCGGGATTTAAGCTCTCCGACCCGACCGATCGCGCGATCGCGCGCGGGCTCGCTCGCGCGCTTCGCGCCCGCGGGCACCGCGTCGACGTCTTCGAGACCGTTCCCCCTTTCCGCCGCCACGATCTCTGGCACTGCCACGTCTTCGGACGCTCGCAGGCCGCCCTGGCGAAAGCGGCGGCCCGCGCGAAGACTCCGGTCGTGGCGACGCTTCACCTCGTCCTTCCCGACTATCTCCCGCACGCGCGCGGCCTGCGCGGCCTCCTCGGGCTCGCTCGCCGCGTGAGCGCGGTATCCGAGGCCAGCCTCGCGCAGGCGCGCGCGTCCTTTCCCGCGATCGCGCGCAAGTCTTCGGTCGTCGGCTACGGGATCTCTCCCGCCCCGGGGCGGGGGGCCGCGCCCAAGAACCCGTACGCACTCTGCGCCTCCCGCCTCGCTCCTTATAAAGGAGTGGACGTTCTGCTGATGGCGTACGCCCGGGCGCGGGACGCGGGCGCGCGCTTCGAGCTGCTCCTCTGCGGGCGGGACCAACTCGGGGGCGGCCTGCGCCGGTTCGCCGAAACTCTGGGCTTGGGCGGCGGCGTCCGCTTCGCCGGAGAGGTCGCGCCGTCCCGGCTGCGCCGCCTGCTCGAGCGCTCGCTCTTCTTCGCGCTGCCTTCCCGCCGGGAGAACTCGCCGCTCGCGGTGCTCGAGGCGCTCGACGCGGGCAAGCCCATCGTCGCCTCGCGAACGGGCGGCGTGCCGGAACTGCTCAACGGCGGCCGCGCGGGCCTGCTGGTGCCGCCCGGCGACGTGGAGGCGCTCGCACGCGCCATGACGCGGCTGGCCGCCGACGCCGCGCTGCGCCGCCGTCTCGGCGCCGCCGCCCGGGCGAGGGCGCGCACGTACACCTGGCCTGCCGTCGCCCGCCGCTTCGAGGAGCTCTATGCGCTCGCCCTCGGCTGAGTTTTCGCGGCGGCTCTTCGAAGGCGGTCTGGCGGCATGCGCCGCGCTGCTCGTCTACGCGAACTCGCTGCCCAACGGATTCACGTTCGACGATCACGCCCTCGTCGAGAACAACGCGTTCGTGCAGGACCCCCGGAACCTGAAGCATCTCGCCGACCCGCGCTTCTATCTTCGCCCGCATGCGGTGACGGCCGGCTCGCGGCCCATCCTCCTCGCCTCTCTTCTCGTCGACCGCGCGCTGTGGAGCGGCAACGCTTCGGGCTACCATTTGAGCAGCGTTCTCCTGCACGCGGCCAACACCGCGTGGGTCTACGTCCTCGGCGCGATGCTCCTGCCGGGCTCCTCCGCCCTCGTGGCCGCTCTCGCCTTCGCCCTTCATCCGGCCGCGACGGAGGCGGTCGACGCCGTCGCGTTCCGCAGCGATCTCCTCGCGGCGTTCTTCGTCTTCGCCGGCCTGTTCGCGTATCTGCGGGCGCGAACCGCCCCGGCCCTCGTCGCCGCGTCGGCCCTGGCCCTCGGGCTCGGCCTGCTGTCGAAGGAGAGCGCGGCGGTCCTGCCGCTCCTGGCCGGGCTTTCGGAATGGTCGTTCCCCGAGCCGGCCGGGAGGCGAAAACGGATGCTCGCGGCCGCGGTCCTCTACGCCGCGGTCGGCCTCGCCTTCGTCTCGTTCTGGACGCCGCGCTACGGGTCCTTCGGCATCGAGTTCTCGCCGGCCCGCCGAGCGCTCCAGCGCGCTTTCGCCTCCGCGCCGTCGGGAGAAGTGCTGCCCCTGCCGCCGGTTCGAGGCGGCGCCAAGGCGCCTCCATCCGCTCCGTCGTGGACCGCGTTCTACTCCGAGTACCCGGCGTGGGCCGCGACGCTCGCGGGAGCGGTCGCCGGCTACGCGGGGCGGCTCGCGTGGCCCTCCGTCTGGGTCGTCGACCGCGGCTTGGCGGTCCTGCGGCCCGGAACGTTCCGGGGAGCGGCCGCGCTGCTGTTCGCCCTCGCGATGTCGGCGGGCGCGATCGCGCTCGCGGTTCGACGCCGGCCGGCGGGCTTCGGCGCGGCGTGGTGCCTCGTCGCGCTGCTCCCCGTCTCGGGGCTCGTGCCGCTCGTCAATCCGGTCGCCGACCGCTATCTGTATCTCGTCTTGGCCGGCTTCGCCTGGGCGCTCGGCGCGGCGTACGAACGGTTTCGAAAGAGGATCCCGTGGGCGCTCGCCGCGGCGGTGCTCGCCGCCTGGGGCGCCCGTACCTTCATGCGAAACCTCGACTGGAGATCGGACGAGACGCTCTTCTTGAACGCGCCCGAGCCGGCCCTGAGCCCCCGCGCGCGCTACACGCGCGCCGTACTCCTGAGCCGGCTCGGAGACCTCCCCGGCGCCGACCGAGAACTGAAGGCGGCGGTGACGCTCCATCCCGGGTTCGCCGAAGGCTGGCTCGCGCTCGGGACGTCCGAGGCGGGCCGGGACCCGGGCGCCGCCCGCGAGCATCTCGAACTCGCCGTCTCCCTCTCGCCGTCGAACCCCGTTTTTCGCTTCGCGCTGGGCGGCCTCCACGCGGCGGCGGGCCGCAGCGTTGCAGCCCTGGAAGCCTACCGGGAGGCGGTGCGGCTCGATCCGGACTATGTGGAAGCGTGGGTGAACCTGGGCGCGCTCTATAGGGATTTGAAGAGGAACCGGGAGGCGGAGGAGGCCTACCGGCGCGCGATCGCCCTGGCGGGGGCGGATCCCGTCCCGTACGTCTCGTACGGCCTCTTCCTGGAAAGGACGGGGCGGCGGGATGAGGCGGCGGCCTATTACGCGGCCGCCCTCTCCCGCCGGAAGGGCTATCCCCCCGCCGCCCAGGGACTCGATCGCCTTAGCGCCCTCCGCCGCCGCTGACCCGCGGTGACTAAACTCGCCTTGACTTTGCAGGGTGCAAGCCCTACATTATCGCCAGCAAATCAATGATAAAAAGCTCTCGCGGCGTCAGCCTCGCCGAAGTCATGATCGCGGTGATGATCCTCTCGGTCGTGGTCATCGGGGCGGTCCAGAGCTTCCGCCAGATCACCCAAGCGATCCGGGCCGGCCGGTCCAAGACGATCGCGGCCAACCTCGTCCAGGAGCGGATGGAGGTGCTCAAGAACATGAGCTACTACCAGCTCCTGGTAACCACGGATACCGACGTCGAGAGCCACTTCACCCCCAACCTGACCTACGACCGGGTCAATTACACCAAGGAGACGATCACGCTCTGGGGCCTGCCGGCCTTCAGCCGCGCGGTTCGCATCTCATACGCCACGATCTCGAGCAACACCGTAACCGAAGCCACCTCCAACTCCTACGATACCGGCCTGAAGCTGGTGACCGTCTACCTGTGGTGGCAGGACAACGATATCTGGAAGAAAATCGAGCTGCGCTCGCTCTACGCGAACCCGGACGCCTCGAACCTCGACTCGGGCTTCAAGGGGCAGGTGAACGGCTACGGCGGGACGCCGCTCGTCAATGCGCGGGTGGAAGTCGTCGGCAACAACGAGTGGCAGACCGTTTCCGGCAGCGGCGCCTCGGACAACTGGTCGATGCCCGTGACGGGAGGCACCTACACCCTTTTGTTCTCGGCCGACGGGTATTACGACAAGGTCGTCAGCGGCCAGACCTGCGTCCGCGGCGCCTACACCACGGTCGCGACCCAGCAGCTCACGCAGATCGCGACCGGCACGATCGCGGGCGTCCTGTGGGTCTCGAGCACGCCGGTGATCAGCATGGTCGTCGCCTCCACGCCCACGGACGCCGGCGCCACGGAGTTCGTAGAAGTCTACAACCCCTCCACCTACACGTGGCTGATGGACTACTCCCACGTGCAGCTGTGGTACATGAATCACAACACCGACTCTCCGGCTCAGATCCCACTCAACGTCATCACGCCGAGCATCGCGCCCAACGGCTTCTACCTGATCGCCAACCGCGCGAGCATCACGATCGGCGGCGTCACCCGCGCCGCCGACGCCGTCTACTCCTCCGTCGGCGCCGACACCAGCAAAGACGACAGCGACGGCGCCGTCGCGCTCTTCGATCCCAACGACCCGGGGTTCGCGTCCCTGGACAACCCCATGACCTTCTTTTGCTGGGACAACGGGACCGGGCAGCCCGCCCCAAGCTGCGGCAACGACGCGATGGGCACGCTCACGGACAACGACCAGTACGTCCGCTACGCGACCACCGGCTCGCTCAACATGGCCTACGGACCGGCGTATAACACGCGCGATTCCGCGGCGAATTTCGAGCGCGTCTCGCCCATCCTCTACGGGCCGCGGAACTCGACGAGCGGCACGCTCACGACCATCACCGGCACCCCGGCCCACTCGGCGTACGTCTTCGCCAACGACGGCAACTCGCAAGTCGTGACGGCCGGAAGCTCGGGGATGGGAACCAACGCCGAGTACGCCGTCTTTTACCTCACCGGCGTGACCACCGGCACGTGGAGGGTCACCGTCGCCAAAGGCAATTACACCCAGACCTACACCAACGTCGTCGTGACGCAGAACAACACCACGTGGATCCCCAATTCGGCGACCTCTCCGTCGTGGACGGAGACCGGCTACAACTACGGCATCTTGAAGTCCAGCGCCACGGGAGGCTTCATCCAGGGCTACGTCTACGGCGACGGCGCCACCTACTGGACTCCCCTCTCCTCCGTCCTGGTCGAGGCCAACGGCACGCGCGTCCGGACGGCTTCCGACGGCTACTACCTCCTCAACACCGCGACCGGCGCGGTGACGGTCAACGCGAACTACAACGACGACGACCCGACCTACGTCAACGACCACTACGACACGACGGTCGTGGAAGGCGGCTTCGTCACGGCGCCGCCGTCGCCGTACTTCCACCTCGGAAATGCGGCGAAGCTCACGGGCTACGTTACCTCC
>JACRDR010000010.1 GCA_016212845.1 Elusimicrobiota bacterium | reverse complement strand
GAGCGGGTCCCGCCGAAGGCGTGCACGCCGCCGATCGCGGCGGCGAGGACGGCGGCCGGGGCGAGCTGGCCGGCGGCGAGCGCGCCGGCGCGGGGCGCCGCGCTCAGCGCGAGCCAGAGATAGTGGAAATAGAAGGGCCACAGCGGGTCGTAGTAGTGCGGATGGCCGTAGAGCCTCATCGTCCCGTACAGGACGCTCTGGAAGAACAGCGCGATCGCGCCCACGAGCGCGACGTGGAACTCGGGGGAGTCCTTCGGCTTGCGCAGCGAGGCCGCGAGCCCGGCCCAGACCAGCGGCACCGCGGCGAAGGTCGCCCACGCGGCCGGCTGGACCTTGCCCCAGGACCACGCCCCGCCGAAGAAGTACTCGAGGCCCCACGCCGAGAACACGCGGCCTCCGAGCCAGGGAAAGACCCAGCCTTGCCACCACGACAGCGCGTGCGGCGGCGGCGCCGGGCGCGGACCGGAGGCGACGGACGCGAGATACTGCGCGCAGACCGCGGCGAGGACGAGCAGGCCGCCGGCGACTCCCGCCGTGCGAGCCTTCAGCCACCGGCCGTGCCGCCAGGCGGCGTGCAGCGCGAACGCGCCGAGCACCGGCAGGCACATCAGATGCGTGAGCAGCATCGCCGCCCCGAGCGCGCCGGCGAGCGCCAGCTTCCACGGCTTGGGCGATTTCTCGAAGGAGGCGTAGGCGGCGACGGCGAGCCAAGAAAGCGGGATGAGGAAGGTGTTGTCCCAGAGCCCGCGCGCGTAGAACCAAAGATACGTCGACAGGAAAGCGCAGGCCCCGAGCGGCGGATACAAGGACGCGCAGGAGGCCGCCAGCCACACGATCGCCGCGCCGGTGGCCGACAGGAAGAGGACCGAGCGGAGGACGACGAGCGCCGTGAGATCGTGAGTGAGCGCGAGCAGCGCGCGATAGACCCAAACCGCGAACCCGCCGTACATCACGCCGCGGCGTCCCGCCAGGCCATGCCCGGCGCCGCCGGACGCGAGACGCAGAAGCTCCGCTTCGTCGCCCAAAAAAGAGACGTCTCCCGGCCAGAGAAGGGAGACCGCCCCGAACGCGGCGAGAAGGACGGCCAGGAGTCCGAGCCCTCGGCTTCGCATGCGCGCTTTTATACTACACTTGGCGAGTGCGCTGGGCGAAGCGGTGGCTCCTTCTCGCTTTCCTTCTGGCCTCCTGCCTATTCTCGCCGCCGGTCGAATACGACAACACGCGGAGCCGCTGGCTCGCCCTCAGCGCCGCGGTCGACTACGGACGCTTCGAGATCGATTCCTTCCACGAGAAGACGATCGATAAGTCGTTCTTCGGGGGCCACTACTACTCCAACAAGGGCGTCGGGTCGCTGCTCGTAGCCTACCCCGCGTATTGGCTTTTGAGGCGATTGATCCTCCCCGCGACCCCCGGCGTGCCGGAGCCCGCGCTGCTTTACGAAACGCACGCGCGATTTTTGGTCCGCGTGCTCACGACGAGCCTCCCGTTCGCGCTGCTCGGCGCGGCGATGTTCCTCGCGCTGGCGAAGGCGGTGCCGGCTCGAGCGGCTTTTTGGGCGACCGCCGCCTACGGGCTGGGCACGATCGCGCTAAATCACGCCGCGATGTTCAGCGGCCACCAGCAGACCGCGTGCCTGCTGTTCGCGGCGTTCCTGCTCTTGCGCGGGGAGCGGAGGCCGGCGCTCATGTTCGCGGCGGGCTTGGCGGCCGGCCTCGCGGTGCTCGTGGAATACCCGGCGGCGCTCGCGGCGGCGGCGCTGTCCGTCTGGGCGCTCGGCGGCCGGGGCCGCGCCGGGGCCAAGGCGGCGTTCGTCGCCGGAGCCGGGGTCTGCGTTTTGACGCTCGCCGCCTACAACGCCGCCTGCTTCGGGAGCCCCTTCGTCTTGTCCTATTTCGTGCTGGGCGACGACCGGTTCGCGAAGCAGGCCGCGCACGGCTTGGTCGGCATCACCTGGCCGAGCCTGAGCGCCATGGCGAAGCTGCTCGCGTCCCCTTCGCGCGGACTCTTTTTCATCATGCCGGTCCTCCTCTACGCCCTGCCGGGCTTGGCCGCGATGCGGCGGGAAGGCAAGCGGGGGGAAGCCGCCGCGATCGCGGCGCTTTCGGCGGCCACCCTGCTGCTGATCTCCGCGTACGTGGGCTGGCACGGAGGCTGGACGTTCGGCCCGCGGTATCTCGTCTACGTCCTGCCGTTTCTCGCCTGGGCGTCCGCGTGGGCGGCGGGAGGGCGTCCGGCGTTCCTGGCGCTCCTCGCGCTTTCGGCGGGGCAGGTCTTTCTCGCTCAGGTCGTCTCGCCGCACACGCCGGAGCCGGTCGTCAACCCGCTGGCGGAGCTGCTCGTGCCTCTCGCCTCCCGCGGGTACACCGCCGCCACGCTCTTCGAGCTGCGGGGCGCGCCCGCGCTCTTCGTCGGCGCGGCGCTATGGCTGGCCCTCGCGGCGGCGCTTCCGTTCGTCGTGCGCGGCTTGCCCGGCCCCGCGGAACCGCAGCCGGCCGCCGCGTGGGAGCGCGCGTTCGCGGGCTGGGGGGCGTGCGTGGTCCTCGCGCTCGCGTTCGTCCGCTCCCCGAATCCCGAGCGCGTGCGGTGCATCCGCTCCGTGCTCCTCGCCGACGCCGCGGCCGAGCTCGGCGACGTCCGGCTGGCCGAGGCGTCCGAGGCGGAGTCCGATTGCCTCTCGCGAAGGGCGCCGTGACGTCCCGCCGCCCGGCGCTCTCGCCGTTTCTTCAGTACGCGCTCCTCTGGGCGGCCGCGTTCGCCGGCTGCACGCTCGCGCTCTCCGGCGACTTCGCGCTCGACGACGCGACCTACATCCTGCGCAACCCCGCCCTCGCCTCGCCGCGCGAGTGGCCGCGCTTCTTCTACGATCCCTTCAGCGTCGTCGCGAATCCGACGATGGCGCTGCACGCCTACCGGCCGTTTACGGGCTTGATCTACGGGCTCACGACGCTCGTCTTCGGCTACAGCCCGTTCTGGTTCCACGTGGTTTCCGCCGCGCTGCACGCGACGAACGTCTGCCTCGTGTGGACG
>JACRDR010000074.1 GCA_016212845.1 Elusimicrobiota bacterium | reverse complement strand
GCTTGCGGTACTCGTAGGGCGTCTCGACCCGGGCGTCGGGCGCGTCCATGCCGAGGCGGACCATCAGCCGGCCCAGCTGCGCGCGCTTAAGATCTTCCTCGGGCTCGACGAGAGGGCCGACCTTCCAGCTCGAGCCCAGGGGAGGCTCGGCGGTCAGACGCCACGTCGGCTTCACCGCGAACGACTGCGGCATGCGCGAGGTCAGGCCGAGGAAGGCCGTGAAGGTCCCCTTCACCGCCTCGACTTCCAACGGCTCGCTCCACATCTCGGCGTGAGTCTTGAGGTCGACGAGCCGGAAATCGAGCCGGGCGAGCCCCGTGTGCGGGCGGCCCTTCGCGTCATGAAGCGTTCCTTGGACGCGGACGTAGGTCGCGGCCGACGCGGGCAGCGCGGCGAGCAGGAGCGCGAGGATCGCGGGCGATCTGTTCATGGGGCCCTCCCCAATAAAAAATCCGCCGAGACCGATGCGCGGTCTCGGCGGTTTCGTGCTGAGGCCGGAGTTATAACAGGAAACTCCTAATCTGTCAATGAGACAGCGCCTTCGACACGGCGGCACCATCGCTCGAGCCGACTTGCGCTCCCAGGCCGCTCCCCCTATCCTTAGCGCGTGTTCTCCGCTCGACGCGCGCTCATCCTGGCCGTGCCCGCAGCCGCGGCGCTCGCGGCCGCCCTCATAGCCGCCGCGGCGCGCTCGCACGACACGGCGTACCGGCTCTACGGACGCGTCTCGTACTGGTGCATCCTCGTCTTGGTCCTCGCGTGGGCCGCGACCGCCTATGCCGCCTTGCCCGGCGGATTTTCGCTGGGCGAATTCCTGCGGCGGCGCCGGGCGGCGCTCCTGGCCGGGCTCGTCGCCGCGGGCGCCGTCTTCTGGGCGTGCCCGCCCCGCTTCAGGGTGCTCAGCGACGAGACGAACCTGCTCGGCGTGGCGACGAGCATGACGCTCGAGAAGACGACCTACAACCCGACGATCGCCAAGCGCTACTACGGCTCGCTCCATCCCATCAACCGCGAGATCGAAAAACGCGCGTTCCTCTTCCCCTTTCTGATCCACGCCGCGGACACGCTGACCGGACCGCGCTGGCAGAACGGCTTCGTCGTGAACTTCGCGCTCCTGGCGATCCTGCTGGCGGTCGTCTTCGCGGCGGCGTCCGACGCCGCGGGCGCCTGGGCGGCGGGCTCGGCTGTGGCCTTGGTCGCGGGCTATCCGCTCGTTGCGCTTTGCGCCTCGTCGGGCGGACAAGAGCTCCTGTGCGCAACGATCTTCGTCTCGCTCATGCTCGCCCTGCGGCGCTATCTCCGCGAGCCCGACGCCGCGAGCTGGGCCTGGCTCTGGGTGAACGCCGTCGCGTTTTGCCACACGCGCTACGAATGCCTGGTGCCGGCGGCGATCGCGCTCGCCTCCGCCTGGGCGTGGAAGCCTCCGCGGCTCGAGTGGTTCGCGCGGTTCTGGCCGCTCTACGCCGCGACGCCGCTCCTGGCGCTGCCCGCCGCCTGGCAGCGCATCCTCGTCCCCCAGCCTACCGAGCCCGCGCCCGGCGAGGCGGCCTTCTCCGCCGCGCATTTCGCGAAGTTCTTCACGCTGTTCCTGAAGACGCAGCTCAAGCCGTACGACGTCCTCGTGCCGCACGCGATCGCGGTGAACTGGGCCGCGCTCGGCTGCGGGCTCGCGCTGCTCGCGAGCCGGCTGCGGGGCGAGGCGCCGTTCGACCACCGCCGACTCTGGTGGCTCGGCACGGCGGCCGCGTGCCTCGGCGCGCACGCCGCCGTGTTCTTCTTCAACCATTTCGGCGACTACGTGCATCCGGCCTCCGCGCGCTACTTCCTCGACTTCTCGATCGCGGGGGCCCTGGTCCCCGCCGCCTTCCACGCGGCCTTTCCGCGAAAGCTCCCCAAGGAGTGGCTCGCCGCGCTCGCCGCCGCGGCGTATCTCGTCTACTTCCCCATCGCCTCCACCGGACAGCACACCGACACGCTCGAGCTCGTGCGCGAAACCAGAGAGGCGCACCGCTTCGTGCTGGAGAAGGCCGACGAGCACGCCCTCTACCTTTACTCGAGGCCCGGGCAGATCACGGTACTGGGCTACGGCGCGGGCGACTTCCCGTGGGCGCGGAACAACTCCGGCGATCTCCTGCTCGAGCTCGACCGCCGGCTCTACTCCGACATCTACGCGATCCAGCGCGTCTCCTACGACACCGAGAAGCCGCTCGCGGGCGACGAACTCGACGCGTCGTTTTCCCTCGAGACCGTGCGCGAAACCCAGATCACCGCCGGCGAGACCCTTCGGATCTCGCGCGTACGGCGCGACTGACGTTTGCTATAGTCTCGCGCGATGGCGCTCCGCCTCCTCCTCGCCTCCGTCCTGCTCGCCGCCGCCTGCGCGACGGAGCCGTCCGCCCGCGACCGCTGGCCCGCCTCCAAGGACGAGACGGTCTGGCGCGCCGGAGAGTTCCTGATCGCCTCCGGCGTCGGCAAGCCCGACCCGCGCGCCGCGGGGCAGACGCAGCGGCGCTCGACCAGCCGCGACGCGGCGATCCTCGACGGCCGCGCCCGGCTCCTGACCTATCTCAAGCGGATTATGATCGCCGACGGCGTGTCCGTCGGCGAACGCGCGACGGAAGACGAGGGCTGGCGCAAGCGGCTGGAGTCGGCCGCCATCGGCCTCGAGGTCGCCGAGACGAAGTGGGACGAGGAAGACACCGCCGCGGTCGTGCTCCGCGTCGAGACCGCCTCGGTCGAGCGCGCGCTGGAGCTCGACCGGTGACGCCCGCTCCCCCCTCGAAGCTCATCCCGCGCGAGATTCTCTTCGGCAACCCCGAGAAGGCGCTCGCCACGATCTCTCCGGACGGCAAGCGTTTGGGGTACCTCGCGCCCGACGAAGGCGTGCTGAACGTGTGGGTCGCGCCGCTCTCCGAGGACGGCAAGGTCGGCGCGGGCAAGCCGGTGACCAAGGACCGCTCGCGCGGCATCCGGATGTATTTCTGGGCGGAAGATCGCCGCAGCCTGATCTACCTTCAGGACAAGGCCGGCGACGAGAACTGGCGCCTGTTCCAAGTCGACGTCGACACGCTCGCCGAGCGCGACCTCACCCCGTTCGAGCAGACGATGGCGCAGGTCATCGGCACCGATCCGAATTTTCCCGACGACATCCTCGTCGCCCTGAATCTCCGCGACAAGCGGGTGCACGACGTCTACCGGATCAGCCTCAAGACCGGCGCGGCGGTGCTCGAGGTCGAGAACCCCGGCGACGTCGTCGGCTGGCTCGCCGACACGTCGTTCCGCGTGCGCGCCTGCAAGGCCGCCCTGCCGGACGGCGGCTGGCAGCTCCGCGTGCGCGACTCCGCGGAGGCTCCTTGGCGCCCGTTCCGCACGTGGGGGCCCGACGATCACGGCGGCGCGCACGCGTTCACGCCGGACAACCAAGGGCTGTACGTCGAGACGAGCGTGGACTCCGACACGACGCGCCTATGGGAGCTGCCGCTTTCCGGCGGCGACGGCCGGCTTCTCGCGCACCGCGACGACGTGGACGTCGGCTCGGTCCTCTTCCACCCGAAGCGCTACCACATCCAGGCGGTCGGCTTCGAGGCGGAACGGCTGCACTGGCACGTCCTCGACGAAGACATCCGCGCCGACTTCGACGCGCTGGCCAAGACCGCCGAGGGCGACTTTCAGATCATCAGCCGCGATGACGCCGACCGGTTCTGGGTCGTGCTTTACAACTTCGACCGCAAGCCGTCCTCGTTCTACCTGTTCGACCGGAAAGCGCGGAAGGCCACTCTCCTCTTCACCACGCGCCCGAAGCTCGACGGCGCGCCGCTCTCGTCGATGAGGCCGGTGGTCATCGCCGCTCGCGACGGGCTCGCGCTGCACGCGTATCTCACCGTCCCGGCGGGCGCCCCCGCGAAGAGGCTCCCGCTGGTGCTCAACGTGCACGGCGGCCCCTGGGCGCGGGACATCTGGGGCTATCACCCCGAGGCGCAATGGCTCGCCAACCGCGGCTACGCGTGCCTGCAGGTGAACTTCCGCGGCTCGATGGGCTTCGGCAAGAAGTTCCTGCACGCCGGCGACCGCGAGTGGGGCGCGAAGATGCAGGACGATCTCACCGACGCGGTCGCCTGGGCGGTGAAGGAAGGCATCGCCGATCCCAAGCGCGTCGCGATCTACGGCGCGTCCTACGGCGGCTACGCGGCGCTCGCGGGCGCGGCGTTCACGCCCGACCTCTACACCTGCGCGGTCGACATCGTCGGCCCGTCGAACATCGCGACGCTCATCCAGTCGATCCCCCCCTATTGGGAGCCGATGCGCCGCATCTTCGATCTCAGAGTCGGCAACGTGCAGACCGAGCTCGATTTCCTCAACTCGCGCTCGCCGCTATTTAAGGCGCATCAGATCAAGATCCCCGTCCTCATCGCCCAAGGCGCCAACGATCCGCGCGTGAAGCAGGCCGAAAGCGAGATGATCGTTTCCGCCCTGCGCGCGAAAGGCAAGCAGGTGGAATACCTGTTGTTCCCGGACGAGGGCCACGGCTTCGCCCGGCCGGAAAACCGCCTGAAGTTCTACGCGCAGGCGGAGTCGTTCCTCGCCAAGCACCTCGGCGGGCGCCAGCAGTCTAATTGATAGGCTGGAACGTCTTTAGGAACGTCGCGCAAGCCTTCTCGACGTCGGCGAGGCGCCCTTCCCTTCCGAAGCACTCGACGATATAGCCGTGCGCTTCGTTCGTCGCGACATAGCGGTCGATCTTTTCCCGGCGTCCCGACGGGTCGGAACGGACGGCTTGGTAGCGTCTGGCGAACAGCGGACCCAGCGCGCCGGAAGACTGCGGCAGTTCCGTCTCCGCGCCGGAGCCCGATAGCCGGCGGGTTTGAAAAAACTCTTCCGCCTGAGCGGGGGGCTTTATCTCCAGAGAGATGAACACGCCCGGATCGGCG
>JACRDR010000064.1 GCA_016212845.1 Elusimicrobiota bacterium | reverse complement strand
CGCCCCACACGACGAGCTGCGTCAAGACTTTGCCGTCGTAGATCGGCTGGAGCGTGAACAGGGTCGAGTGCAGCGAGCGCGGCGCGAGGAACTCCTCGATCGCGGCCACCCCCTCCACCCGGACGGTCTCCCGAGAGCCCACGACGTCGAGCGCGGTGACGCGCCCGGTCGGGGTGCGCGCGATGACGCGCACGTCGTGGAGGCGCCCGACGAACTTCGTGCGCTCCAGGCGCGCGCGCAGGAGCTCCGCGTCGAGTACGCGCGTCCAGCGCGACCACGCGGGCGGCGTGAGCGCCGAGGTCTCGCAGAACAGGCCGGCCGGCGGGTACGAGCGCACGAGCTTGTCGAGATCCCAGGCGCTTCGGACGATGTTCATCGGACGCTCGGAGTCCTCGCCGCGCTCCTCGGTCGCCCAGCCGCACGACAAATGCCACTTCACGGGCACGGCGGCGCCCTTGAAGGCGAGTTTCCCTCCCGCCGTGCTGAGCACCGCCTCGCGGACGGAGGCGCTTTCCCTCGGCACGCCCGCGTAGACGTGGCAGTGCGACGAGTCGCAAAGATCCGCGTTCAGGAAGGGATGGTGCTTGCCCTTCTCGACGGAAGCGGCCTGCGTGCGGGCGAGCACGGCCTGCGCTCGCAGCGCTTCCCGTGGGCTCGAGCTGGGCATCTCGGAGCCGACGATGCCCGACAGATAGTCCTCGAGCGAGACTTCGTTGACGAACGCGAAGCCGTGCGGCGTCGGGACGATCTCGAGCACGCCCCGGACCTCGCGGTCGCCGATGTCCACCGCCTTGGCGTCCGCGAGCTGCGCGGTTTTGATGAGGACGGTGAAGCCGGGCGTCGCCGGCTCGATCCGGAAGGCTTGCTTCGTCGTGAACTTGAGGTTGCGCTGGGGGTCGCGAAGCTCGATGACGCGCGTGTCCTCGCGGTAGACGACCTCCCACTGGTCGAGCGCGGTGCCTCGCGTGACCTCGCCCAAGCGCACGTCGCTGATCCGGAAGTCTGCGCCCGAGAGAAACGAGAACTTGAGGGCCGGGGTCGGCTCTCCGAGCGGGTCGGAGAAGAGCGCGACGCGCAGCGGCGGAGACGGAGGCGCCGGGTCGCTCTTGGTGAGGAGCGGGCGGCTCAAGCGCCGGATCGGGAGATACCGCTCGGGCTTCCCGTCGATCGCCTTCGCGACCCGGGGCAGCGCTTCCCTCGCCTCCGCCTGGCCGGGATCCATGTCCAAGACGAGCTTATACGCCTGCCAGGCGGCCTTCGTTTGTCCTTCCTTCTCCAGGACGCGCGCCAGCTCGAGGGTGATGTCGGGCTGCTGCGGATCCTGCGCGAGCGCGTTCTTGTAATACGTTTCCGCGGTCGGCCACTTCTTCAGCTTCGCCGCGAGCCGCGCGAGCTGGGCCGACACCGCCGGCAGAAGGTACGCGCTCCGCGTGAACGCGGTCTGGTACCCCGCGATCGCGGCCTTCGCGTTGCCGTCGATCTGTTCCGTCAGACCGAGGCCGAAGCTCGCCTCGGCGGCCTGGTGCGGGCCGGAGGAGACCTCGACGGCCTTCTGGAACGCCTCGCGGGCTTCTTTCAGGCGCCCGATGGAAAGCTGCGACCAGCCGCGCTCGTTCCAGAGCGGCGCGTTGTAGGAATCGAGCAGCGTCGCGCGCGTCCAAAGGGCGACCGCCTCGTCGGCCCGCCCCTGCTCGCGCGCGAGGACCGCGAGGCTCGCGGTCGGCGCGGAGCCGTCGACGCCGAGGGTGACCAGGTACTTGTAGGCCGATTCCGCGTCGACGAAGCGTCCGGCGAACATCGCGCCCAGGGCGCCGCGGTAGGTCTCCGCGGTCTCGGCGGCCCAGACGGCGGCGGCCGCGGCGAAAAGCAGGCCGGCGGCGAGGCGGAATCTCATTCGGCGCTCCGCCGGCGCTTGCGCTTCGCGGGCGCGGGAGGCGCTTTCCGGTTCGCCGGCACCGCCCGGATCTCCGGGTCGGGCGGCAGGGGATCGTCCGCGCGCGCGGCGGTCACGGGTTCCTTGGGGCGAGGGATATCCATCTCGATGCGGTTGAGCAGGGTCAGGGCCTGGTCGTATTTCTTTTGTCGGGCCAACGAAAGCGAGAAGGTCAGCATCTTGTCGAGGTTCGCGACGTCGGCGCCCTTTCCCCGCGCGACGTCGACGAGGACTTTCACGCGGCCGTACTCCGCGCTGACCTTGTTGATCTCGCGGCTCTCCCGGGCCCCGGCGATCTCGCCCCCCAAAGGCAGGGCCCCGGTCTGCATCCTCGGGCCCGGCGTATGGATCAAGTTGTGGACGGTGCCCCGCCAGCGGTCGGCGACGACGATGGCCGCCGCGATCGCACAGACCGCGGCCGCCAGCTTCGCCACCGTCCAGAATCTCAACTCGGCCATACTGAACGTTCGGGCATCATATCAGTTATAATTGGCGCTCAAATGATCAGACAACGCGCGGAGCACCGAAGTTCCCTGATGCAAAAGCTGCCGGACGGCCTCATTCTCCTGGCCGGCTCCGTCGAGACGATCCGCAACAACGACGTCAGCTACGTCTTCCGCCAAAAATCCGATTTCCTCTACCTGACGGGCGTTCCGGAGGCCGGCTACCTCCTGATGCTCGACCCGAAGCGCAAGCGCGCCACCCTCCTCATCCCGCGCGTCGACGCCAACCACCGCGTCTGGCTCGGACACGTGCCCGGGCCGTCCGAGGCCGCCAAGCGCTTCGGCTTCAAGGACGTCCGCTACACGGACGAGCTGCCCGCCCTCGCCAAGGCGGCCGCCAAGTCCTACAAGAACGTCTACGCGGAGCCCGAGGCGCTCAGGAAGGCCGCGCTCAAGCCGTCCGCGAACCGCTGGGGACGCCTGCGCGACGCGCTCGACGACCTCCGCGCGACGAAGACGGAAGGCGAGATCGAAATCATGCAGCGCGCCAACGACGTCAGCGGAAAGGGCCACCGCGCCGTCATGCGCGACGCCCGCGCGGGGATGTTCGAGTACCAGGTGCAGTCCCGCTTCGAGAGCGTCTGCCTCGACTCGGGGCTCAAGCACCTGGGCTACCCGAGCATCGTCGCCGCCGGCCGCAACGGCGCCGTGCTCCATTACCACCACAACGACGCGAAGCTCCGGCCGGGCGAGCTGCTCCTCATCGACGCGGGCGCCGAGGCCGAGGGCTACTCCGCCGACATCACCCGGACCTTCCCCTTGGGCCGGCGGTTCTCCCGCCGGCAGCGAGACGTGTACTCGATCGTGCTCGAGACGCAAAAGGAGTGCATCCGCCGCGCGCGTCCCGGCGTGCTTTCCGGCGACCTGCACCTCCACTCGATGCGCATGATCGCCGAGGGACTCAAAGACATCAAGATCCTGAAGGGCCCCGTCGACGAGCTCGTCTCCGGGGGCGCGGTGCGCCTGTTCTATCCGCACGGCCTCACTCATACGCTCGGCCTCGACGTGCACGATACGATGGGCGGCCGCCGCCGCAAGGTCCGCCCTCCGGCCAACATCCGCATCCGCTTCAACGCGTACCTCGAGCCGGGGTTCGTGATCACCATGGAGCCGGGCATCTATTTCATCGAGGCCCTGCTGAAGGACCCGAAGCTCCGCGAGAAGTTCCGGAACCAGGTGGACTTCCGCCGGGCGGACTCGTTCTTGGACTTCGGCGGCGTCCGCATCGAGGACGACATCGTGATCACCTCCTCCGGCGCTCCGCGCAACCTCACCACGGTGCCGAAGGAAATCGAGGATGTCGAAAAGGCCTGCGGGCTTAACTAGGCGCTAGCGCTTCACCGGCGTCTTCTTGTCCATGCCGGGCAAGAGGAGCTGGTCGAGCATCTCGTCGGACTCTTCGCCCTTTCCGCCGCCGACCTGGACGTCGCCGCCGCCCTCTTCCTCGGGCGGGAGCTGCGTCTCCTCGGGCCCCGCTTCGGCCGGCTTGGCTTTCGCCTTGCCTCTGGCCTTCGGCGGCTCCGCCGCCTTCGTTCCCGCCTTCAGCCCTTCGAGCACCGCAGCGGCCGCATCCACTTCGCCCCCGGCGGCCTTGCGGCCGCGTCGCGGCGAGCGCGACGGAGCGGGCTGAGAAGAATCGCCGGGGTTCGCCGCCGGCCGGCGGGAGCGCTTGACGCCTCCTCCGGACTCCGGCGCGGGCAGGCTGCCGTCGTTGAGGAGCGACATCGCGGGCGGGTTCATGCCCTGCAGGAGCTTCGACTTCACGCGGACCTGAAACTGGAAGACGGGCTTCGGGCCGGCCGCGGTCTCGGACTGCGTCGCCCAGAAGTTGACCTGGTACTTATCGTTCTCGATCTTTTCGACCATCCAAGGAGACAGCTTGCCGGTCGTGGGATAGCGGCTCTCGAGCAGCTGGGCCACGGTCTCTTGGCGGCCGGGGATCTGATAGCCCTTCACGAAATCGACGGCGGCCTGCGTCAGG